>CAZTEN010000187.1:0-4326 GCA_964612495.1 uncultured Tissierella sp.
TTAAGATATTCAATAAAGCAATATTTTTAACCAATATTAACCCCTATCATACCTCCAATGAATCCTGTTAAGGTTGATAGAAACAGCTTTGATACTAAGAGAATTGTAGTACTATCCCCTTTAAGAAATGTAATATTTATTAAGATTATAATTAGATAATAAATAAATCCAATAATAGCTCCATTTAGCCACCCCTTCTCCTTTAGCTTCATTCCAATATAAAAGCTTGTTACTGCTACCCCTAAAATCATTACCATAATATTAAATTGAGTAGTCTTTGTTTCACTTAAGGAAGTAAACCTAAGTATTAACGAAAAAGCAAATAACAGTATCAATGTAATAGTGAAGGAATAGATTAACCCTCTAATTACGTACTTAAATACCAATTTATTCTTTGAATCCATGTTATCGCTCCTTTCATTTTATCAATTACTTAAATCTATTTATCAGAGTCAATAAATAGTACAAAAAACTTCCCAAAGGGAAGTTTTTTGTACTATTTAAATCTAATTATCTTTATTATCTTGAGAATCAGTATTTTCGTCTTTTACCTCAGTCTCATCGTTTCTCTTGGATTCATTCTTCTTTACTAGCGACCCTATTGCCCATTTACTTACATCAAGCTTAGTCTTAGCAGTACCAACCTCAATAGTAATTATGTCCTGTTTAACCTTAATAATCTTTCCGATGATACCACCTATGGTGATTATTTCATCACCTTCTCTTAATGCACTTCTCATCTCATTAATTCCTTTTTCTTTCTTTCTTTGTGGGCGAATAGCAAATAAGTAAAATATTGCAAGAAACCCTATTGGGACTATTAAGCCCTGTAATTGTTGTACAGTCATATAATACCTCCTTTTATAATATTTATTATATTATATAATAACCAACGAAAAAATCATCAATTATTATTAATTATAACCAAATTTTTCATAGAATTCAGACCTATATTCCATCAATCTGTCTTCTTTTATAGCCTGTCTTATGTTCTCCATAAGCTTTATTAGAAAACGTAAATTATGTGTAGTTGCAAGCCTTGCACCCAATATCTCATCTACATTAAACAGATGTCTTATATATGCCCTAGAATAGTTCTTACAAGCATAACAGTCACATTCATCGTCGAGAGGATTAAAATCCTTTGCATACTTACCGTTTCTAATTACTAATTTGCCTTTTGATGTCATTACAGTTCCATTTCTTGCAATTCTTGTGGGTAAAACACAATCAGCCATATCAATTCCTCTTATTACAGCCTCAAATAGATAATCCGGTGTGCCTACTCCCATAAGGTATCTTGGTTTATTTTTTGGCAAGATCGGAGTAGTAAAATCAAGAATATCACACATCATTTCCCTAGGCTCACCAACACTTAGACCACCTATAGCATATCCCGGAAAATCCATCTCAACCAATGCTTTAGCACTAATTTCCCTTAGATCCTTATACATTCCACCTTGTACTATAGCAAATAACCCTTGTCTATCCCAGTCTTTATGATAATCTTTACAACGCTGTGCCCATCTTGTAGTCCTTTCCATTGATTGTTTAACATACTCATAACTAGAAGGATATGGTGCACACTCATCGAAGACCATCATAATGTCAGATCCAAGAGCATTCTGAATCTCTATTGATTTTTCAGGGCTTAAAAAGTGTTTAGAACCATCTATATGAGATCTAAACTCAACCCCCTCCTCCTTTATCTTTCTTAAATCTCCAAGGCTAAACACCTGAAATCCACCGCTATCAGTAAGTATTGGACCATCCCAATTCATAAACTTATGAAGTCCACCTGCATCTTTAACTAACTCATGTCCTGGTTTTAAATATAGGTGATAGGTATTGCTAAGTATTATCTGAGCACCTAAGTCCTTAACTTCTTCTGGAGTCATGGCCTTAACTGTTGCTCTAGTACCTACAGGCATAAATATTGGTGTCTCAATATCTCCATGAGGAGTATGAATTAGTCCAAGCCTTGCTTTAGAATCTTGTGATTCCTTCAATAAATCAAATTTAATCCCCATTATTTCCTCCGTTTTTTACGTAACTATTTAATAAACATAGCATCTCCAAAACTAAAAAATCTATATTTTTCTATAACTGCAATTTCATAAGCATTTAATATTTTTTCCTTTGAAGATATAGCACTTACCAGCATAAGAAGTGTTGATTCGGGTAGATGAAAGTTAGTTATTAGACAATCTACTACCTTGAAATTGTATCCTGGATATATGAATATGTCCGTCCATCCTGAGCTTTCCCTGACAATACCTTTTTCGTCCCCAATGGTTTCCAAGGTTCTAGTTGAGGTTGTACCTACTGAAATTACTCTGCTCCCATTTTTCTTAGTCCTATTAATAATTTCAGCCGACTCCTTACTCAATTCATAGTATTCAGAATGCATGTGATGCTCAAGAACATTTGCTACTTTAACAGGTCTAAAGGTACCAAGTCCTACATGGAGAGTTAAATATGCCATATTTACCCCCTTATCTTCAATCTTCTTCAATAAGTCTTTGGTAAAATGAAGACCTGCAGTAGGTGCTGCAGCAGACCCTGGATTTTTAGAATAAACAGTCTGATATCTTTCCCGATTATCAAGCCTTTCTGTAATATAAGGCGGAAGGGGCATTTCTCCTAGTTTATCTAGGATTTCTTCAAAAATGCCATCATAGTCAAACTTAATTATTCTTGTTCCATCTTCTCCAATTGATAGAATATGAGCCTTCAATAAACCTCCACTAAACTCCACTGTGTTTCCAACTTTGCACTTCTTACCGGGTCTAACTAGGGTCTCCCAAGTATCCCCTTGATGCTTTAATAAAAGAATTTCAATTTTTTCTTCTTTACCAGGTCTATTCCCAAATAACCTAGCAGGTATTACCCTAGTATCATTTAATACCAAGGTATCCCCTTTATTAAGATAATCTAATATGTCTCTAAAATGTCTATGCTCAATTTCTCCAGTCCTTTTATCCAAAACCATAAGTCGCGAATCGGTCCTATTTTCAATGGGATGTTGAGCAATTAATTCCTGGGGTAAATCAAAATAAAAATCTTTTGTCTTCATAATGTCCCTTACTTTCCAATATTCATTATTTCCACTCCACTATAATAGTGTGTGATAATATCTTTATAACTAAATCCTTGTTTTGCCATTTCCATTGCTCCATATTGGCTCATGCCTACTCCATGACCATATCCTCTTCCTGACACAACAAACCTTGTTGGAGATTCCGAATAAACAGAAGCAATTGTGCCTACATTGGTGCTTGTTATGGCTCTAATTACTCCACTTCTTGAAACAGGTCTATTTTTTCCGTCTACAATATATGCTTTATCCAGACTTATAGAAACAGGCATAATACCATTTCCATCGACTACGTATACTGTTGAACTAATTCCGTTACTATCCCCTTCAGTCTTGATATCAAACCATCTACTCTTAAGATTTAATGCACTCTGCATTTTTACACCGGATATGGTTTCTGTCTTGTTTGAACCCACAACTTTTAAGTTTTTCACTCGATTGGATTCTGTAGTATCCTGTACTTCAATGTCCTGAATTTCACCTACATAAATTCCTGCAGCTAAGAGTTTGCTTTCCATATCTCGTAAGGAAAATTCAATAGTCCAAGAGCTATTTGGAGAGTTTACTGAAAATTCGTCTTCCACTCCTATCAAATAAGGTAAATTTCCTCCCCAGGAATCAACACTTGATACTGTTTTTCCACCGGAGGTAGAATGGTATGGTGTCTCAACAATACTACCATTGTAGGTTACGAATTCACCATATGTTTCATCAATGGCTTTATTGGTTGATTGATGCTCATTATCAAGTCCCATATAAACTTGGCAATGAGTAGTATCGCATAAATCGAATCCATCAGCACTATGCTTATCAATGTTTTTATAAGCATAGCTTCTAGCAACGATAGATTGAGCCTTTAGAGCCTCTATATGTGAGCTGGCAGGGATTTCTTTAGGAACTACTCCATAAAGGTAATTCTCTATATGAATATGATTGATAACTTGAATCTTATCCTTTATTAGAAATGATATATAATCTCTATAGCGATTTTCTCCAACCTTTATAATATTATCCCCTGTTCCAATAACCATAGACCCATCAGCTGGAATAGTTTCTAAAATATCGAGATTAGAATCCATAATATTTATCATATCAGCCTTATATGTTATTATAATGTTGTCTTCATCAATTTCAGCAATTTCTCTTCCTAAATCATCCTTCTCAAATAAAAAGAATGGATAGGTTACACTAAACTAGACAATAAAAATAAGGTCATGTAAACTAATAAT
>CAZTEN010000188.1:0-4322 GCA_964612495.1 uncultured Tissierella sp.
AGCCGGTATCAATAGCTGAACTGTTCCTACAACTTTAATAATAATAAATACCCCTACAGTAATGTTCAATTCTCCATTACTAAACTCCGGTGGACATAATAGTACTGATTGTGTTTCAACAACTATTCTAAAATCAAACTCATCTCTTGCATCCGGAATATATAGAATAACATCCTTAAAGATATCTGGCAGGAAGAATTCATCTACAACATTTCCTTTATCGTCCAAGACTTGGAATGGAATTCTTATTGTAAATCTTACTCTCCTAAAGTTTGGTCTGCCAACTACATCAGTAACTATTAATGTATTTGGAACTATGAATCCTGGTCTAAATTTAATTATGTCAAATTCACACTCATCAAGATCGTATTCAAGACCTGGAAAGCATTCTCTTTGTTGACATGCTGCAAATACCTTATCAACGATTACGCAATCCCTATCTAGACATTGTAGAACCTCTATCATCTTACCGTCCACATCTATTTTGTCAACCATATGATTCACTCCTTTATAATATTTTCTTTACTACTTACATATTATGTAGAGATGATTTTATTGTGAATAATTAGGAGGGGTAATATGGAGTTCATAGTGGATAATGAAAATAACTTAAAGTATAAAAAATCAAATTCTGTAATTATATTGGGTGATAATGTGTCCATATTCGGATTTACTATTGATAAAGATTCTTCAATTCATCTTGTTTATCTTCAAAAAAATGGAACTTTAAATTATATTATATTTAAAGATGATAAGATAATTGAATCCATAATAGGAAATTTTGACACCAGATCCAATACCTATAATCAAATAGAGATTTTAATCGTTAATAATCAAATAAATCTCTTCTATTCCTACTCAAATATAATTAACGCCAATATCTACACTATTCATCATGTTGTAATAAATGATAAAAACCAGGAAAAATTCAATGTAATCCGCTATGTATCAAAGAAAAAGGAAAGATCCTTTTCCGTTTCAAATGATTCAATTGGAAATATCCATCTCCTTTATAATACGGTCTCAGAAAATTTTTCCTATATTTACTATACCTATTTCAACCCGTATAAGAATCAATGGTTAAATAGCCCAAGCAAACTTTCGTCTATTGAAAATTATAACGAATATCCTACTATTTACGTTGATTCTAAAGACAATATTCATTGTATTTATTGGGAGCATAAGGACAACAGTTATTATCTAAGAATTAAAAGAATGACCCAAGGCGGAAGAGACATGTATAAATGGAACAGCATTCAAATCCCAAAAATAATCGAGAATATAGCAAAATTGGAAATCAATGAAATGAATAATCTGTTGACCATCAATACAGATAATATAGAACTAGTTTCGAGGGATTATGGAATGACCTATACTGAAGGCCTTTTTATTGAAAAATCAGATATAAAGGTTACAAGAAAGGATGAGTTCGTGGAGGATAAATCAATTGTAGAAATAGATAATTCAGAAGATAAGGAAAATTTGGAGCCATTAATCCTTGAACTTAAAGTATCCTATGATGAGCTTAAGGAAATTGATAATGAAAACAGAACAATTCTTGAACAGCTTATATTAAATGAAGATGATATAAAGCTGAAGCTAAATAGTATCTTGGATGAACTTGCATCCATAAATTCAAGGGTTAATGGCTTAGAAGAGGCAATAAAGAACTCTAAATCCGGTTTCAGAAGCTTCTTTAGTTAAATGATATTTCTTTAATATCTAATTTTATCTTTAATTTTTCCAACATATCTTCAGTCATTAAATCCAGATTATACTTTGGATTCCAGCCCCATTCTTCCCTTGCTGCTCTATCATCAAGTGAATTAGGCCATGAATCTGCTATTTTCTGCCTTACCGGATCAACATCATAATCTAATTGGAAATCAGGTATATGTTTTCTAATAGATGCTGCTAACTCTTCAGGATCAAAGCTCATAGATGATATATTGAAAGCATTTCTATGAATTAATCTTGATGGACCAGCTTCCATTAGATTGATTATGGAATCTATTGCATCAGGCATGTACATCATGTCCATGAAGGTTTCTTTAGCTATAAAACTTGTGTATTTACCTTTTTTAAGAGCATCATAATATATGTGAACTGCATAATCGGTAGTTCCTCCTCCAGGAAGGGTTTCATAGGATATAAGTCCAGGGAATCTTACACCTCTTGTATCTACTCCAAATTTTTGATAATAATAATCACATAATAATTCTCCGGCTACTTTGGTCACACCATACATAGTAGTTGGCCTTTGAATGGTATCCTGAGGTGTCTTATCAGGTGGTGTACTTGGGCCGAAAGCAGCTATTGAACTTGGATTGAAGACTTGAAGATTTTTCTCTCTAGCAAGCTCCAATACATTATATAATCCATTCATATTTATATCCCAGCAAGCCATAGGATCTTTTTCGCCAACTGCAGAAAGGATGGCTGCTAAATTGATAATTGTATCGACCTTATACTTATCAATTACTTCTGCCATCTGTATAATATTATTGATGTTAACGATTTCAAAGGGGCCAGATTGAATTAATTCTTCATGACCATCTTTAATACGTCTATTACTGGCTATAATGTTGTCCGAACCATAGATATCTCTTAGTCTAACTATCAATTCTGAGCCAATCTGTCCAAGAGCACCAGTTACTAATATTTTCCTCATTGACTAGCACCTCCATTTATTTGTTTCGACTATAGTATAACACAAGCCTGAGAAAAATTACACATGATAAGTTAAAAAAACGGGATATTTTAGCAGTTTACACGGCTAAAATATCCCTTTAATCTGGTCAAATTATTTCTATAAGAATCCCTTACTCTATAATTGCTCACACCACTGCAAGGATTTTATCATTTAAGAAGCGTAGACATATTTACCTTTTTATAACATTTCCTTCTTAATACCCTTATTAAGTATATTTTCATAATCAATATAGGTATAGATTTCCTTATCTATTACATCGGAGAATTTTGAAAGCTCTTCTAGACTTAATTCTTCAATTGCCTTTCCATTATCCTCGGCATAAATAACTATTTGTCCCACAATTGAATGTGCTTCTCTAAAGGCCACACCTTTTTTAACCAGGTAATCAGCCACCTCAGTAGCATTTAAAAATCCCTTCTTAACTGCCTTTTTCATATTTTCAGGTCTAGCCTTCAATGTTGAGATCATTCTTTCCATAATGTCAATACATTGTATAGTAGTATTCAGACTATCGTAGAAATATTCCTTGTCCTCTTGCATATCCTTATTGTAAGCAAGAGGAAGCCCCTTCATTACAGTTAATATTCCCATAAGATTTCCATAAACCCTACCTGTTTTACCCCTTACTAATTCTGCTGCATCCGGATTTTTTTTCTGAGGCATAATGGATGAACCAGTAGTATATCTGTCGTCAAGGGTCATAAAACCGAACTCAGCAGAGGTCCATAGACACATTTCTTCCGATAGCCTTGAAAGATGCATCATTAAAATACTAAAATCAGCCATGGCTTCTATTACAAAATCCCTGTCTGATACCCCATCCATAAAATTACTATATACAGTTTCAAAACCTAGAAGGTCTGCTGTATATTGTCTATCTATTTCATGGGTAGTTCCAGCAAGTGCTCCACATCCTAATGGAGATTCTATCATGGACTTATGAGCATCTAAAATTCGTCTTCTATCCCTTCCAAACATGGAGTGATATGCCATAAGGTGGTATTTAAATGTTACTACCTGTGCTCTTTGAAGATGTGTATATCCAGGCATAATCCATGGATTTTCATCTGCAGTCTTCTTCAAGGATGTAATTAGCCTATCTAGGGATTGCACTACTAACTCTAATTGTTGTCTTACATAGAGTTTCATATCTAAATTAACCTGGTCATTCCTACTACGTGCTGTATGTAGCTTTTTTGCTACATCTCCTATACGATTTAGTAGGTTTAACTCTACAAAGGTATGAACATCTTCATAATTCCCGTCAAGGTCCAGCTTATTCTCTTTTAGATCCTCATCTATGGCTTCTAAACCTTTTAAGATAGTTGAGCCTTCTTCTTCAGTTAAAATTTCACATTTTACAAGCATTTTAACATGAGCCTTGCTTCCAATAATATCGGACTGGAGAAGCCAAAGAGTCTCAGTGTAATTATTTTGAAACTCTTCCATTAGCTTATCTTCGCCATCTCTAAACCGACCGCCCCAAAGCTTGGTCTCATAGTTTTTTTTCATATTATCATCCTTTCATTGAGTCTATCATTCATCCACTAGTAAATACATACTCCAAAGGTCTTAGGCCCTAGATGGGCTCCAATTACTGGACCTAGCT
>CAZTEN010000189.1:0-4285 GCA_964612495.1 uncultured Tissierella sp.
AACCCTCGCAGCTGGCTTGGGAAGCCAGTGCTCTACCACTGAGCTACACCCGCACTAATCGCTTAGTACAAATGCTCAACTACAACCGCTGACTTAAATAAGTATACCAGCTTTAAAAATGATTGTCAATACATTTTTTGTAGTTTTTTATCAAATCTTCATCTTTTTTATAGCCTTTTAACACAATAGTGGTAAAATAGAAACTTATGCTTAATCTAAAAAGGACAGCTGTTCAATGTCTAGGCTTGTAAGATTTGAAACAGTCAGCCCAATAAGTCGAAGTCTTCTGTCCAGCTTTATTTCATTCAATAAATTACAGGCTGCCTTATATATATCCTCTGAACTGCTTATATGACCTATAAGGGTTTTACTCCTGGTATGCTGTATAAATTCCTCATCCTTGGTCTTAATGGTAATAGTTCTTCCCTGTAAACTTTTATTTAATAATATTTCAGATATCTCCTTGGAAAATTCAAGCAAATAGGTTTTTAAAATAGTCTTATCTATTATAGAATCCTCAAAGGTAGTTTCTGAGCCTATGGACTTTCTTTGCCTAGATATTTCGATTTTTCTATTATCTATACCCCTAATCCTATCATAGATTTCACTTCCAGCCTTACCAAACATTCCTATTAAAAAGTCCTCGGACAACCTCATCAGATCTTCTATGGTATATATGCCAATGTCATTTAGTTTCTTGGATGATTTAGCTCCGATTCCATAAACCTTCTTTACAGAAAGAGGCAACAAAATTCCCGGAATCATATCCCTGGTAATTATCTTAATTCCATCAGGCTTATTCCAATCAGTTGCAAGCTTGGCTAAGAATTTATTATAGGAAATTCCTACAGAAACTGTCAGTCCACTTTCTTCTTTTACCCTTCTCTTAATATATAGGGCTAGGTCTAAAGGATCCATATCAACTTCAGAAATATCTAAAAATGCCTCATCTATGGATAATTGCTCTACCATATCTGTAATAGAATACAATATCTCCATAATCTCATCGGAAATCTCCTTGTATCTCCACATTCTAGGTTGTATGAAAATTCCCTTTGGGCATATTTTACTTGCCATAAATATAGGCATAGCAGAATGAATACCATATTTTCTAGCCTCATAATTGCATGTAGTAACAATTCCATGTCTGCTCTTTCCACCGACTATAAGCGGATAACCTTTAAGAGCAGGGTTATCCTTTTCTTCTACAGCAGCAAAGAATGCATCCATATCTATATGCATAAATTCAAGCTTATCCATAAATACTCTCCTTGTTTCACTCCAATAAAATAAATGCATCTACACCTCATCATAAGATATTAAAATTATTTTCAAATTTTTGCTTTAAAGAAAAAAACCTGGGTATAATAGCAATATAATAGACTAATATTAAGTAAGTTGATAAATTATGATAACCAACAAAATAAAGTTACAGGAGGAATTTAAATGTTAAAGATAGGTATAATAGTTGGAAGTACAAGACCAGGCAGAAAATCAGATCAAGTTGCAAAGTGGTATTATGATATAGCTAAGTCAAGACCTGATGCAGAATTTGAAATAATAGACTTAGCAGATGTAAATCTACCACTATATGACGAACCTCTTCCGGCAGGATATCATGATTATAAAAATGAGCATACACAAAAGTGGGCAGAAAAAATAGCTCAATATGATGGTTTTGTAATTGTTACTGCCGAATATAATCATAGTGTACCAGCTGTGTTGAAAAACGCCTTAGATTACCTATATTTAGAATGGAATAACAAGGCAGTTGCATTTGTAAGCTATGGCAGCTCAAACGGAGTTAGAGCAGTAAATACATTAAGGCTAGTTGCAGGTGAATTGCAAATGGCTGATGTTAGACAACAGGTAATGTTCAATATATTCACAGATTTCGATGAAAACAACAAATTTATACCTGGAGACAGTAAGGCTGAAAGTGTAAATGATCAATTAAACCAATTGATACCATGGTCTAAGGCTTTAAAATCAGTTCGTGAAAATATTTAAATTATCTAAAGGGCTTACTCAAATTGAGAAGCCCTTAGTTATTTGTAAAACACTCCTATAATTAATCAATGAATATCGCTTACAACTATGACTCTCGTCTAGACCTCCAAAATGCTCTTAAGGATTTCTTTTAATTCTATCAATGCCTTTGCCCTATGGCTTATCCTGTTCTTCACCAACTCCCCTAGTTCCGCAAAGGTATGGTCATAACCTTCAGGCTTAAAGACTGGGTCATAGCCAAAGCCTCCACTACCTTTTCTCTCAGTTTCAATGCTACCTTTACAGATTCCTTCAAGGGTATAAATCTTCTTATCCTCAGTAATTAGGGCAATTACCGTTTTAAAATAAGCACTTCTGTCCTTTTTGTCTTCCAAATTTTTTAATAGCTTCGTGCAATTTTTATAGTCATTGCCATCTTCTCCAGCATATCTAGAAGAATAGATACCCGGCTCTCCATTTAGAGCATTTACAAATAGGCCGGTATCATCGGCTATAACCATATAATCACATCTTTCAGCTAATTCTCTTGCCTTCTTAATGCTATTTTCCTCTAGGGTTTCTCCATCTTCAACTACATGAAAATCTTCAATATCCAACTCTCCCCTAGAGACTACTTCTATATCTACATCCTTTAATATATCCTTAATCTCATCTACCTTATGCTTATTTTCAGTTGACAACACAAGCTTTCTCTTATTCATAATTACTTAACTCCTATTAATTGCCCTATTTCTCCTAAGGACTCCTTCTGAATATCTATAAGTTCTCTAATTCCCTTTTGAGCTAAATCCAACAATACATCAAGGTCTAATCTGGAATAAGTATCATTTTCACCAGTTCCCTGAACCTCAACGAATTCACCCCTATCTGTCATTACAACATTCATATCTACCATAGCAAGGTGGTCCTCTTCATAGCATAGGTCTAAAATCGGTCCATCGCAACCAATTCCCACACTAATAGCAGAAATATAGCTTGATATAGGAATCTCTGATATTTGTTTATTCTTATATAGCTTATATACAGCATCAGCTAGGGCTATAAATCCTCCTGTAATAGATGCAGTCCTAGTACCTCCATCAGCCTGAATAACATCGCAGTCAATCCAAATCGTTCTTTCTCCTAAATTTTTTACATCTACAACACTTCTTAAGGCTCTTCCTATAAGTCTTTGAATCTCTTGACTTCTGCCATCGATTCTTCCCTTAGAGGAGTCCCTTACTTTTCTAGTCTGTGTAGACCCAGGCAGCATAGAGTATTCAGCAGTAATCCAGCCTGAACCGGTACCCTTTAAAAATTGCGGAACCTTTTCTTCAACCATAGCTGTACAAATTACCTTTGTATTTCCCATCTCTATTAGTACGGATCCATGTGGATGCATTAAATATTCTCTAGTCACCTTAACAGGTCGTAATTCATTAAATTTCCTATCATATATTCTCATATTAACCTCTCCAATCTACATCCATTTTACCAGACATTGATATGCAATTCAATTCACAATTCTGCAGCCATTTTGCAAAAATATGACAAAATGCTCCTAAAATAATAAACATTTAAGTATAAGTGTCTATTATTTTAGGAGCATTATCAAGGCTCTAAATTTAATCTAGTTTTAGATGATATTCATATTCATGTTCATGTTCATGTTCTTCTTCTGCATCCTCTTTAGTTCTCTGGACTGTACCCCATGGATGGTTAGGTGGTGCATAAAGGGAATATAGCTTCATTGGTGTACAACCTGTATTTATAACATTATGCCAAGTACCTGCAGGGATCATGATTATGAAATCATCAAAAACCCTTTCCTGGAAGTATAGATTATTTGGTCTATTACCCATCAGTACAAGTCCACAACCTTCTTCAACCCTAAGGAATTGATCAACATCATCATGCATCTCTAGTCCAATATCCTCCTTAGGATTTAAACTCATCAAAGTCAATTGAAGGTAGCTTCCTGTCCATAAAGCTAGTCTATAATTCATATTTTGTTTGCTTGCTTCATTTATATTAATTACAAATGGATTTGGCCCATAATCCCTTAAATCAAGACAAGGACAATAATATTCATTATAGTTATCATCTCCTTCTCCAGGACATGGTCCCGGTTCCGGTCCTAGTTCCGGACACGGCATTCTTCTGCGTCTACCCATAATATCTCTTCCTTTCTAAAATACATATTGTGTACTACCATAATATGCTATAGATTAGAATGATGTGAATCGAGTAGGAGGTAATTAATTATTTTAATTACCGTCCTCTCACACCACCAAGC
>CAZTEN010000190.1:0-4277 GCA_964612495.1 uncultured Tissierella sp.
TTTTCCGAGACCCTGGAGGAATGGAGGGCCCATACCGGATTAGACATAGGTGGAAAGCTTGGGGATAAGGTTAAAGCCCCTGGAGATGGAGTTGTTAAGGAAATCAAAGAAGACGACTTATGGGGAATTACAATAACTATCAATCATGGAAACGGTATAGAAAGTAAATTGTCAAACCTTGGGACCATGGAAATGGTTAAAGAAGGGCTTAAAATAAAATACGGAGACTATATAGGCACTGTAGGAGATACTGCAGATATTGAAATGAATATGGAGCCTCATATACATTATGAAGTATTTAAAGACGGTAAAGTAATCGATCCGCGTTCTATAACTTACTAGGAAAGCATATGTATTAATTAAGTCCCAAAACTAAAGGGGGTTGAGTTGGTGAAGGATTATATAGAGGAGCGAGCTTTGGAGATTGCAAAATACATACTCAGCGAGGGTGCGACTGTAAGGCAAGCGGCATGTATTTTTGGAGTCAGTAAGAGTACAGTCCATAAGGATGTAACAGAAAGATTACCTAAGATAAACCCTCTTATAGCATCAAAAGTCAAACACGTTCTTGAAACTAATAAAGCTGAAAGACACATAAGAGGTGGCAAAGCAACTAAACTAAAATATAAGGCTGTAAAGGCATAGGTCCCAAGATTGGGACCTTTTAAATTTCTTAAAAATACAAAAAAATTAAGATAAAAAAGAAGGATTTTTAAAATATATGTCGAATACTTTTTATATAAAGTGCATATATTAAGGAGGAAAATTTATGGGGGCTTTAAGGGCTGATGTTGGAATAGACTTAGGTACAGCTAGTACACTTGTCTATGTTAAAGGAAAGGGAATTGTATTACAAGAGCCTTCTGTTGTTGCAATTGATCAACATTCTAATAAATTTCTAGCAGTTGGAGAAGATGCTAGAAAGATGCTTGGGAGAACGCCGGGTCATATTATTGCTATACGACCTCTAAGAGATGGGGTTATTTCTGATTATAATATTACTGAAAGAATGTTAAAATATTTTATTCAAAAGGCCTTAGGGAAGATGGTGTTTAAACCTAGATTAATCATATGTGTACCAAGTGGTGTTACTGAGGTAGAAAAGAGAGCCGTTATAGAGGCCAGTAATCAGGCTGGAGCTGTAAAAACCTATTTAATTGAGGAGCCCATTGCTGCAGCCATTGGTGCAGGTATAGATATTACTGAGCCTACTGGGAATATGATAGTAGATATTGGCGGAGGAACCACAGATGTGGCTGTAATATCCCTTGGTAGCATTGTAGTTAGCAGATCCATTAAGACAGCTGGTGATGACTGGGATGAGGCTATAACACGATTTATAAGAAAGAAATACAATATAATGATAGGTGAGCGTTCTGCAGAGGATTTAAAAGTAAACATTGGATGTGCCTATCCGTTTGAAGAAGAGCAGTTTATGGAGATTAAAGGGAGAAGTCTCTTAACTGGCTTGCCACTTAATGTGGAGGTATCATCAAACGACATTCTTGAAGCCTTAAGAGAGCCTATACAGGAAATTATTGAAACAGTCCATGAGGTCCTTGAAATAACCCCTCCTGAGCTTGCTGCAGATATAAGCAATAGAGGTATTATAATGACAGGTGGGGGTGCTCTTCTTTATGGTTTGGACATGCTAATTGAACAGACTACAGGAATAAACACCAGGGTAGCTGAAAATCCAGTAGAATGTGTTGCTATAGGTACGGGAAAATCCCTAGACTCGATAGAGGTATTGGAAAAGAGCATAAATAATAATCAAAAGACAAGTTATAGATAAACAAAGTGTCCAGATAAAATTTCTTATCTGGACATTTTGTTTTAATTTACCCTTATAGTAGGTCTTGGGAATACTTCGTTTATCTCATATGTTATATTGCTTCCATTAACCACGAATTCCGCAACAGATATATCATAGATATTATTTGGATTTGTTAGTGCCTTTGTATTTAGCTGAATATATCTAATTCCATCCTTAAGGTCAGATTTTGTGTAATCCCCACCGTGAACTACGAAGATATTCTTTCCTTTTGCCTTAGCTTCTACTAGCTTATGGTGCAGGAGGTCTGCCTCTAGGATATCGCTAAATCCCTTATCCCCAAAAATAGGGGTAGGCAGGAATAGAATGAAGTTTGTCTCGGTTTTAGTCTGTAAATCATTTATAAGTCTTACCCATTGATTTGGATCAGTAGCTCTTATTCCGCCTTTAGATGAGTTCAAGCTGAAGAATAATACATCATAATGCTTTTGTAAATCATATGAGGTTCCCATATCCAGCAAGGTGTAATTTCCTATACCGGATTTAAATCCGTCGCTAGCTCCATTTAGCATTATGCCGATTTTGTTCTTTCCGATTCTGTTCTTTAAAGTAGATAAGGCATCGTAACCTACTAATTCATTTAAGCCCTTTGGTTCGGATGCAGCTATAAATTTGTATCCATTTTCTGTTACTGCTTGATTACCTTTTAAATCATCCTTTAAGTTAGAAGGAGTAGGTAGAACTAAATTTCCTATGGATGAAGGATAATAAGCAGTTAAACCATCTATTAATATTTGACCTATAGGCTTTTTAAGTGAGTCAGTCTCCGCAGTATATATCCTATTAATAGTCAATGGATAACTTACTCCTTGAGGTATATTTACATTTAAATATTGCCAATCTGTAAAATCCAAGGTCTTCTTAAAGTCTACTATATATTCAGTCCCTTTGCTATCCTTCAATGTTCCTCTTAACCAAGTACCGCTGCCGTCTCCCTTAACCCATAGTCCTAGCTTTTTAGGATATCCAGGGAAGGTTAAGCCCTTAGGTCCAAAATTAACATAAGCTGCACGAGTGTTTTCTCCGTTTGAAAAATTATAGTTAAGACCAAGGGAATATACCCCTTCACGGGCTTCATTCACCATTTGAAGATTCCCGCTAACAGTCTGTGGGTAAGCTGAGAAATTATATTTATCCGGTGTCTCAAAGCTATCTACCAAGGTCCCAACTGAACCAACTGATACAAGTATATTTTCAATACCGTTACCTAGGCTGGCTGAAATTGCCCCGCCTGTCGGATTGCCGCCGCTGTAGAAGACTCCATCCTTTATTTGGCCAATATTACCGATTATATTGAATGATATATCCTCTCTATATATAGTGGCTTCTGTGCCGGCTTTATCCATTCCAACGAATTCGCCAATATTGTGCTGGCTGTTGATATCAAGGTTAATTGTTGGAGTCTTAGTGCGTAAGTCCATTACAGGACCCAATATGTTTATATCCATGGAAGAACTTATATCACCATAGGAAGCTATGATTTTTCCTTTACCGGAAGATAAGGCCTTAAAGGTATTTCCTATGAATTCCCCTTCGATGCCTTCCGTTGAAAATGTTAACTTACCTTCATCCAGAGCTACAGGATTGTGATTTTCATCATATCCTTTAACCTTAATCCTTCTAGTAGTATCTAAGAACATATTGTTATCATCAGTTGTTAGTTTAATATAGGAGAGGTCTCCAATAGGGGCATTTGAGAAGACTCCTACTGCATTTACAACAGCTCTTTCCCCACCATCTGAAGGCTTGTTGACTACTATTGTATTATCCTCATCTAAGGGCTTTATAGCCATTGTAGTAGACCCGCCTCCATCTAGGTTAAGGGCGTTATAGGCTCCAAGGTCTCTTAATATGGCACCAAACATCTCCTGGCTTACACCCTTAAATGATGCATCCCTACCATCTATAGTTACTAGGATTAACTCGCTTTCATCCTGATTTACTCCAATACCTGTTCGAGGCTCATTGCCCTTATTTACAATATTAGTAAGGGCCAACTCACCGTTTTTAAGTATTATGCTTCCTCCGCCCATGGCGAATTTAATACCATCTACATCCGGAACAGTTTTAAGTTGAAGGTCTACCTTATCACCTGCTTCAAAGTGGTTAAGATTTACGTTTCTTACAGCTAATACGTAGGCATCACTGGTCTGAGGAATATCAAAAGGGTCTCCCCCGATTCTTCTTCCTTGAACCACACCGTTAACTACCAGTACTTCTGCTAAATCATTGTGGAATTTACTTCCTATGGATTTTAATCCCCAATTTTTATTTAATAAGGTAACCGTATCAAATTCCCTTGTAACCTTATTTACTGTATTAATAAGAACTTGATTTCCTGTTCTCAGGTTAGTAGCTACCATTTTTCTGTCAATGTATTCAATTCCGGTCTTATTGGTGTTGGTAATATAGAAGGTGGGTAGAGCCCAACCAAGTTCTATGG
>CAZTEN010000191.1:0-4268 GCA_964612495.1 uncultured Tissierella sp.
TAGTTATATGTCCAATTCCAGATTTGCCTTCTAAAAGGGAATTCCAAAAGTTATCTTTCCCAATGCCAATAGGAGTTATGGCTCCTAGGCCTGTTATTACGACTCTTTTCATCTTATACCCCTTTCATTTAGGAGATCTTGGATTCTAGATACTTTACGATATCTCCGATGTTTTTAAAGCTTTCTGCATCTTCATCAGGAATAGTTACTCCAAATTCATCTTCTAAAGCCATCATAATTTCTACTGCATCTAATGAATCCGCTTCTAAATCCTTCATCATTGAAGTCTCCATTGTAATTTCATCTGCCTCAGCATTTAGTTGTTCTGCAATTATATCTTTTACCTTTTCAAATAACATTTAATATTCCTCCTTGTATTTTAATTACACCATTCCGCCATTTACGTTTAAAACTTGACCTGTTATATAGTCTGCTTCTTCACTTGCTAGGAAAACTACTGCGTTTGCAATATCCTTTGGTTGACCAAAACTTCCCAAGGGGATATTTCTTAGCAGGTCTTCTTTGATTTCCTCTTTTAATACATCTGTCATATCGGTTTTGATGAAGCCAGGAGCTATGGCATTGACTCTGATTCCACGTGATGCCAATTCCTTAGCCATGGATTTAGTAAATCCTATTAATCCTGCCTTTGATGCAGCATAATTTCCTTGACCCGCATTGCCGCTAACTCCAACCACAGATGATATGTTGATAATTTTTCCATATCTTTTTTTCATCATACCTCTTACAACTGCCTTAGTAGTTAGAAATACTCCCTTTAGGTTAACATTTAGGACATCATCCCAGTCCTCTGATTTCATTCTTATAATAAGATTATCCTTGGTGATTCCTGCATTGTTAACCAAAATATCAATAGTGCCAAGTTCTCCTTCAACTTTTGCTACGATATTATTTACATCCTCTTCAATACTTGAATCACCCTTTATAGCAAGGGCTTTTACTCCAAGCTCTTTAATTTCCTCCACTACCTCTTGGGCTAAACTATCATTGGAATTGTAGGTTATGGCTACATTAGCACCTCTCTTTGCAAGACCCAGTGCTATTTCCTTACCAATTCCACGACTACCTCCGGTAACGAGTGCCACTTTATTCTCCATCTTAAGCCCCCTTAGTAAGCTTCTCTACAGCTTCGTAATAGGATTCTAGGTTGTTAACACTCAAGGTATTGACTTCTTTACCCATGGATTTACTTATTCTCTTAACAAATCCGGATAATGACTTTCCAGGTCCAATCTCTACGAATGTATCTACTCCCTGGTTTATCATATATTCTACGGATTGTTGCCAAAGCACAGAGTGGCTTACTTGGTCAACAAGCTTAGCTTTTATTTCATCCTTATCTTTGATAATCTCTCCATCTACATTGGAGACTACCTTCTTACTAAATTCTTTTAATTTAATTTTTTCAAGCTCTTTAGATAATTTCTCTCCGGCAGGGTTTAATAAACTAGTATGAAATGGTGCACTAACCTGTAAAGGTACAGCCTTTTTCGCCCCTAACTCCAAGGCCTTAGCACAAGCTATTTCAATTCCGGTTTTTTCCCCTGATACTACAATCTGCTCTGGGCTATTGTAATTTGCAACCTCTACAACTCCATACTCCTTAGTTGCTTCAATTACCATAGATAATTTATCTCTATCTAATCCTAGAAGTGCTGCCATGCCACCTAGACCTTGAGGTACAGCTTCTTGCATAAATTTTCCTCTTTCTCTAACCACCTTTAGTGCATCAGAGAAATCCATAGCCTTACTCATTACCATGGAGCTATACTCTCCTAGACTTAATCCTGCAGTATAATCACAGTCTATTCCTTCCTTTTCCATAGCCTTAAGAATTGCAATGCAAGTTGTAAGAATTGCTGGCTGGGTATTTTCTGTTTTCTTTAAATCTTCTTCATTTCCATTGAAGATTAAACCACTAAGATTCATATTTAAAACTTCATCGGCTTCATCGAATACCTTCTTGGATTCTATAATCTTATCATAGAAGTCCTGACCCATTCCAATATATTGAGATCCCTGACCTGGGAAAATAAAAGCAGTCTTATTCATTTACTTCAACTCCCTTTAGCAAAGATATTTTTTCAATTACATTACTAGTGCCATTAAACATTTCACTGATAATTTCCTTGCAGCTTTTAATATCACAAACTAGACCTGCAATCTGACCTGCCATTACGGACCCATTTTCAACATCACCATCTACAACAGCCATCTTCAATCTTCCGCTTCCCATCCCTTCAAGAGCTTCGGGTCCTTGGGTTTTTTCAATGTTTGAATATTCTCTAACGAATTTATTTTTCAGTACTCTTACAGGATGCCCAGTACTTCTACCTGTTACTACAGCATCTCTGTCTCCTGCCTTGATTATTTCATTCTTATAGTTTTCATGAACATTTGCTTCCGTTGAGCAAACAAATCTGGTTCCTACCTGAACTCCTTCTGCCCCCAAGGCAAATGCAGCAACTAAACCTCTACTATCTCCTATTCCACCTGCTGCAATTACAGGTATTTTTACAGAATCTACAACCTGTGGAATAATAGCCATCGTAGTTAATTCTCCAATATGACCACCCGCTTCAGTACCCTCGACTATAAGGGCATCTGCACCTAGTCTTTCCAATCTTTGTGCTAAAGATACAGTAGGTACTACAGGTATGACCTTTATGCCTAATGACTTAAAGCGCTCAATATATTTACCTGGATTTCCTGCACCTGTAGTTACAACAGGAACCCTTTCGTCACATACAATATCTACAATATCCTTAGCATAGGGTGACAATAACATGATATTAACCCCAAATGGCTTATCGGTTTTTTCTCTAATTTTCTTTATCTGATCTCTTAAATATTCTCCAGATCTGTTACCTGCGGCAATTATTCCTAATCCACCTGCTTCTGATACAGCAGATGCAAGTTCATAAGTTGCCACCCAGGCCATTCCCCCCTGAATTATGGGATATTCAATATTTAATAATTGGGTTACCCGATTAATCATTCATTTCCTCCCTACTCCATTTAAGAACTATAGCCCCCCAGGTTAAACCAGCTCCAAATGCTAGCATAATTAAGTTGTCACCCTTTTGGATTCTTCCATCTTTAACTGCTTCATCTAGTGCTACAGGTATGGATGCTGCCGACATATTCCCATATTTATCTAGATTAACACAAGTTTTATCCCTACCTAGCTTTAACTTTTTAAGGGCTGCATCTATAATCCTTATATTTGCCTGATGTGGTACTAAAAAGTCTAGTTCTTCCAAATCTAACCCTGCTTTTTCTAACACATTAACGGATGATTTTTCCATTATTCTTACAGCAAATTTAAATACTTCCTTGCCATCCATCTGAATTACATGTTGTTTTGAATCTACTGTTTCTATAGAAGAAGGTAATCTTGAGCCACCTGCTGGAACTATTAGTACATCCCCTTTACTTCCATCGGAACCTAATTCATTAGCAAGAATTCCAAATCCATCTTCACATTGTTCTAATATTACTGCTCCTGCTCCATCTCCAAATAGTACACATGTATTTCTATCATCCCAGTTTACTATTCTAGATAGTAAATCTGAGCCAATTACTAAAACCTTTTTATATATACCAGTGGATATAAAGTTGGAACCAGTAATAACTGCATATATAAAACCTGAGCAACCAACACTCATATCGAATGCTGCTGCCTTTGTAGCTCCAATGTTCTTTTGTACTAAACATGCTGTAGCAGGAAAAGCATGGTCTGGAGTTGCTGTAGCAACAATTATTAAATCGATATCTTCAGCCTTGGTTCTACCATCTTCAAGAGCTCTTAAAGCTGCTTCTGTTGCTAAATCTGATGCTGCTTGGGATTTATCTGCAATTCTTCTTTGCTCAATGCCGGTTCTTTCAACGATCCACTCATTGCTAGTGTCTACCATCTGTGACAAATCAAAATTAGTCAGAACCTTTTCAGGAACGTAGCTACCTAAACCAGATATACCTACAGAAATTCTTTCCAAGTTTTCACCTCCATTTATTTTCATTTTACTATTCCTTTGTTTAAAATTCAATTTTTATTTGCAAAATAGCAAGCTTTCAATTATTATTGTATATAATAATCAAAAACTTATGATTAAGTATATTATATTTTAACAAAATAATCAATCTTAATTCAATCACAAGTTTCGATTAAAAATAGTATAAGAAGGTGCAAAGATGAATACAATAGTAAATATTGAGGAAATAATGGACATTATACCTCACAGAAA
>CAZTEN010000192.1:0-4251 GCA_964612495.1 uncultured Tissierella sp.
CTGTTCTTAAGTGAATGATAGACTAGACTCTCAAACATCTTTTGAGTATGTGGACTTCCAAGACCTACACCCCCTAGAAGAGACCCCCTGTGATTTGCACAGCCTTCCAGATCCAAAATATCACATCCTTGTTTTTTAAGTTCCATAAGAACTTCGGTCTTACCACAGCCTGTATTACCATAGAGGACCTTGAACTGAACCTCCTCAACTATTTTAGGTAGGCTTGCATTAACATATCCCCTATAGCCTTTATATCCACCCTCAAGCCTTATGGCATTGATTCCTAGGGATTTGAAGAGTACTACAAGGGACCTGCTTCGAAATCCACCTCTTGCACAGAAGAAGACTAAATTTTTATATTCCTTATCCAATTCATTGACCTGTTTAAATATATCTGGAAGTCTTTTTGAAATGGCTTCTACTCCTAATTGTTTTGCCTTATCTATGCTCTCCTGAACATAGCTAGTCCCTATTAGGGCTCTTTCTTCATCTGTAAAAATAGGTATATTTATGGCTCCGGGAATAGTTTCAGAAGCAAATTCTCTTGGGCTGCGTACATCTATTAATAGGTAGTTTCCATCTAAACTACCATCTTCTAAATTTTTATAATTTAATTCTCTTAACATTTTTCCTCCATCCTAGTCATTAAGATAAGAATTCGTCCTTCTTGGTATATTCTGAATGACAATAGCCAATTATGAATTGTGCACTTTGAATTGATTAGTATTATCTATAGGTAATTACAATATTATATTATACACTTATAGATAAAATTTATAAAGGGTGGGAGGGAAAAATGTTGGAAAACATCTTTTTAGAAAAGTTTCTTTACAGTACCCAATAGACCTCTGGCGATTGATCTTCCTATGGATCCTGTAACAGAGGTCATAGCGGACCTTGCAACTTTATTTATAGGATTTTTTCTCCATGCTTTTTCTTTTTCACGCTCTTCAGCTGCCTTTTGTCTTTCCAATTCCTTACCTTCCTTTTCCAGTGCCTTTTCTTCGGCAATTCTTAGCTTTTCTTCTTCCTTAGCTATTTTTTCTTGTAGTTTTTCCTCTTCTAAACGTTTTTCTTCATCTATTTTAGCCTCAAACTTTCTTTGAAGAAGTTCATAAGCTGATTCCCTATCTACCGGCACATGGTATTTTTGGAATAGGGAAGAGGAGTTTATAAGATAATTTCTCTTTTCCTCGGAAATAGTTCCAAATGCACTATGAGGAGGGCATATTATAGCCTTTTCCACTAGGGATGGTCTGCCTTCTTCATCTAAGAAGGAAACCAAAGCTTCTCCTGTTCTTAGCTCTGTAATTACATCCTGAACTTTGAAGTTAGGATTCTGTCTGAAGGTTTCAGCTGCTGATTTTACAGCCTTTTCATCCCTTGGAGTAAACGCTCTAAGGGCATGTTGAACTCTATTGCCAAGTTGACCTAAAAGCTTATCGGGTATATCTATAGGATTTTGTGTAATAAAGAAGACCCCAACACCCTTTGATCTAATCAATCTTACTACTTGCTCGATTTTTTCCATTAGAATCTTTGGTGCATCATCGAATAGTAGATGGGCTTCATCAAAGAAGAATACCAGCTTAGGCTTATCCAAATCCCCAACTTCGGGAAGCTCTTCAAACAGCTCTGAAAGCATCCATAATAGGAAGGTAGAATATAGGGTAGGGGAGTTAAATAAGTCTTGAGAGGCTAAAATATTAACATATCCCTTACCATTGGAATCTATACTAAGGAAATCCATAATATCTAAGGCTGGTTCTCCAAAAAACATTTCTCCACCTTGATCTTCGAGTCTCAATAGGGCCCTTTGAATTGCTCCAATAGACTGTCTAGAAACATTTCCATATTCAAGTGTTATATCCTTAGCATTCTCACCTACATATTGGAGCATGGCTTTTAAATCCTTTAAATCTATCAATAATAGTCCCATATCATCTGCAAGTCTAAAGGTTATGGAAAGAACACCTTCCTGAGTATCATTAAGTCCTAATAGCCTGGATAGTAATAGGGGACCCATTTCTGTAATAGTAGCCCTTATAGGACTGCCTAACTTGCCAAATATATCCCATAATCTTGTTGGATAGCCTTGGAAGGTGAAGTTCTCTAATCCAAGTTTACTTATTCTTTCTTGAGGGTTTTCGTTTGTTTGACCCGGTTCTGAAATGCTGGCTAAGTCTCCCTTTACATCAGCCATAAATACAGGAACACCTATGGAGCTAAAGTGCTCTGCCATTACCTTTAGGGTGACTGTTTTTCCTGTACCTGTAGCTCCTGCTATAAGCCCATGCCTATTTGCCATATTGGATAAAAGCTCAGTATTTACTTGGCCCTTACCTATAAGTAATCTATATTTTTCTGCCATTTTAAGACCTCCTTAAAAATCGAGCTTCTTGATACTATCTTTATCCTAGAATATACCCTGAATCAATTCACTATTCACAGCTTTTAAGTTTTTCATCGTAAATTGGGCATTGTGAATTGTGAATTGTCTGTTATAATACATTTATCGAGGAGGAATCTTAATGTCGAAATATAGAAATAAATTTACAATTCCATATTATGATGGGGATAAAGATGGGTATATAAGACCTGAAAATTTGCTTGCATACCTAGGGGAGACGTCTAATTTACATAGTGATTCAATAGGACTAGGGCTTAAGGAACTTAAATCTTCGAATTACTGTTGGCTGCTTAATAGGTGGAGAGCTAGATTTTTTAAATATCCTAGAGTTAGGGATGAAATCACTATAGAGACTTGGTGTTCTGGGATAGATAAGTTCTATGCTAGCAGAGAATTTGCAGTCTATGACAAGGATGAGGATATAATATTTAAGGGGAGTACACAATGGGTATTTTTAGATTTGAATAAAGGAAGACCTGTGAGGGTGCCGGAGGAAGTTGGAAAGCTTTATGGAGAATGTAAGGATAGGTTACTAGAAGACTTCTATGACTTTAAAAAGGATTATGAAATTGAAAAAGGCTTGGAATTTCACGTTAGAAGATCGGATATAGATTCTAACAACCATGTAAACAATGTCAAATACCTTAATTGGATTCTTGAAGCTGTACCTGATGATATAGTAGATAAGCATAGACTTTATGATTTAGATATTTTTTATAAGAAGGAAGTAAAACAGGGCAATGTAATTGAATCTTCTATCTTACAGGATATTAAAGAAGTAAATCCAACATTTCTTCATAAGATTACAAATGAAAAAGAAATTCATGCACTTGGTAGAACTCTATGGAAATAGAAAAAAGAAAATGGACAAAATGTCTTTATGACATTTTGTCCATTTTTTTCATGTAAATATTTTCTTATTGATTATAAATCTGTCTTTACTACTTTTCCGTTTTCATCAAGGTGCATTTCAGTAATTTTATCAACATATGGAACTCCATCTATTTTTTTAGCTTCAATAGTGTGAATCTTTTTGTTTATTCCTTTACCCTTTTTAAACTGTTCCTTCATAACCTTCATTAATGAAACTGGATGCTCAGGCTCTTTTATTGAGATAAATGGAGTTTTAACACCAATAGCATCTCCTACAAGTGCTTCGAAATCTAAATTGTCAAGTGCAGGAATAAATAGGTATTGTACGTCAGCTTCTAAATCTTCGAAGCCTTTTACTTGTACGTTTGTGTATGTTTTTTTAGCAACTCCCATAAGTGTTACCATGAAAGGACGAGTACCTGTTGATCTGTGTCCTGATATTACTATTGACTCATTATTATTGATTGCATTTTCAATATATTGAGCTTGCTCTTCTGTCATGAATTTTGAGTCTACAAACTTACTAATCATTGGATTCATTTTCTATCACTCCTATAAAAATTATATGTTTCTATTGTATCACTTTTCCAAATAATAATAAAGGGTTTTGATTAAAGATTATCAGATAAAACCAGGTAGACCTGGAACTACTGCAAAAACTTTCTTAGTATTAACAGGTAACTGATTTAATAATTTACACAATTTAGAAAAAAAGAGAAAATACCCTTGCAATATTCATAAATCAATGTTAGAATAAGATTGTAGCTTTAATTCAGTAGTAATAGTCAAATCAACAATAAACTTAGTTTTACAGAGAGCATATAGTAACGAAATTTATTGTTAGTAATTACACACGAATTAAAGAAATAAATTTTGGAGGTATATGCAATGAAAGGTACAGTAAAATGGTTTAACGCAGAAAAAGGATTTGGATTTATTACAACTGAAGAAGGAAACGATGTATTCGC
>CAZTEN010000193.1:0-2176 GCA_964612495.1 uncultured Tissierella sp.
ACCTGGTCCTGGGAATGGTTGACGCCATACTAAATAATCTGGAAGGTCTAACTCCTTACCTAGTGCTCTTACTTCATCTTTGAATAATAGTCTTAACGGTTCGATTAGTTCCTTGAAGTCAACTACGCTTGGAAGGCCTCCAACATTGTGGTGGGACTTGATTACTGCACTATCGCCAAGACCACTTTCAATAATATCTGGATAGATTGTGCCTTGTACTAAAAAGTCTACCTTGCCAATCTTTCTTGCTTCATCCTCAAAGACTCTAATGAATTCCTCACCTATGGCTTTTCTCTTATCCTCAGGATCGGTTAATCCCTTAAGCTTACCTAAAAATCTCTCTTGAGCATTAACTCTAACGAAGTGTGAATCGAAGTTCTTGGAGAAAGCTGCCTCAACTTCATCCCCTTCATTCTTTCTCATAAGACCAGTATCTACAAATACACAAGTTAATTGGCTACCAATAGCCTTAGACATCAGTGCTGCAACTACTGATGAATCAACTCCACCTGAAAGAGCGCAAAGTGCCTTTCCATCTCCTACAGTCTTTCTAATCTCTTCAATTTGTGTATCAATGTATCTTGACATAGTCCAGTCGCCTGTACATCCGCATACATCGAATAGGAAGTTTTTAAGCATTTCTTTTCCTCTAACAGAATGATTTACTTCAGGATGGAATTGTACTCCGTATAGTTTCTTTTCTTCATTTTCAATAGCTGCAGTAGGACATGTTTCTGATGTAGCTGTTACTTTAAATCCATCTGCTAACTCTTCAATATAGTCTGTGTGGCTCATCCAAACTGTAGTGTTTCCCTCTAGATTTTTAAAAATCTTACTGGAAGTGTCTATGGTAATTTCAGTTTTACCATATTCTCTCTTATCGGCTGAAGTTACCTTTCCGCCCAGGACATGGGTCATGAGCTGAGTTCCGTAGCATATTCCAAGAATAGGAATATTTAGTTCAAATATTTCCTTTGTGCACTTTGGTGCCTTTTCATCATAAACGCTATTTGGTCCACCTGTAAAGATTATTCCAACTGGGTTCAAGGACTTAATCTCATCGATGGAGATTGTATATGGCTTTACTTCACAGTAAACACCATGTTCCCTAACTCTCCTGGCTATTAATTGATTGTATTGTCCGCCAAAATCAATTATGAGTACAAATTGGTTTTGCATTTTCCCACCTCACTAAAATTTCGTTACAAATTTATTATGTCTAATTTTATCATAAGTAGGCTTAAATTCATATTGTTTCTTTATTCATAGTGACGAAATAATATTTGTTAATGAATTTAAGCATTTATGAAACTATTTGAAAATATTTTCAAAAATATACCTAAATAATATAAGAATATTCGTTGGTTTACGTTTTCCTAATGGGTATTATATAATAAGAACTAATTCATAAATTTTAAGGAGGATGTAAAATGGATTACATGGAAATTGCGAACAGTTTACCTTTGTGGATAGCTGCGGGTTTAGCAGTGGCTTTAGCAGTATTTCAGTCTATAATATTTGCCAAGAAGTCTTACTCATCTGGAAAGGCTATGGGATTAACGGAACACCAAATGAAGGCTGCAATGAAGAGTAGTTTTATAACATCTATAGGGCCTTCAATAGTTGTTCTTACTGGGCTTCTTTCACTTTTAGTAACAGTAGGTGGACCAATGGCTTGGATGAGATTGTCCTACATCGGTTCAGTAATGTTCGAGTTGATGGCAGCAAGTTTTGGAGCAGAAGCTACAGGTGTAAAGATGGGTATCGACCCTATGACAGAAGTTGCTTTTGCAAATGCAGTATGGACTATGATTCTTGGCTCTATTGGTTGGATTGTCTTCGCTACGATTTCAGCAGATAAAATGGGAAAATTTCAAGGAAAACTAGCTAAAGGGAATAAAGCAATTATAGGTATTATCTCTACTGCAGCTATCCTTGGAGCTTTTGCAGCCCTAGTATCACCACATCTTTTAAAAATCAATAAAAACTCAGTGGCAGCTCTAGCAGGTGGAGTTATAATGCTTGTATTACAACTTTTAATTAAAAAGAAGAACATAAATTGGTTAAAAGAATGGGGTTTAGCAATTGCTCTATTTGGTGGAATGATAGTTGCGGTTATAGTATAGGATAGGAGGAATATAAATGGAAAAGAATAAAGAGTATAATGGAGTATATC
>CAZTEN010000193.1:2186-3808 GCA_964612495.1 uncultured Tissierella sp.
TAATCAAGTGGGGAAGGATAATAGGTTGGCTTGGTGTCCTATTGTCCTTTGGACCAGCTATAGCTATAGCTGTGTTTTATGGAATAATTCCACCTGTAAGCTCAATTTTAACTGGATTTGTTTCAATCCTCGGTGCTGTAGGCGTTTTATGGTTTATTGAGCCTATTTCTTATTTCGCGATTATAGGTGTACCTGGAACATACATGGCTTTTTTAACAGGAAATATTTCTAATCTAAGAATTCCTTGTGCTACTGTAGCTCAAAATGTAGCTGGTGTAGAAGCAGGATCTGATGAAGGTGCCATAATTGCAACACTGGGAATGGCAGTTTCAGTATTAGTAAATATTGTAATTCTTGCCTTGGGGGTTTTCGCAGGTACTCAAATCCTAGCAGCCTTGCCACAAAACGTACTAGATGCATTTAACTTCTTATTACCTGCATTATTTGGTGCAATATTTGTACAGTTTGCAGTTTCGAAGCCAAAGCTTGCTCCGATAGCATTAGCAATAGGATTGATATTTTCATTCTTAGTTATGAAAGGGGCAGTACCATCTTATGTAACTACTTTAGTATCTGTATTTGGTACAATGTTCATAGGAGTAAACATGAATAAAAAAGGTATAATTTAAAATAAAATAGATTTCTTTAAAGCTCCTATATTAATTATAGAGTTGTTCTTTTAAAAACATAAAAATCAAGGAATTCAACTGAAATCCAATTTTATAAGTAGAAATTATTTTTCTTATACCTTGACATAAATATGTCCAATTGGTAATATCAAAATAGAATTAAACGAATAAGGCTCATATTAGTTCCATAAATGGTTGGGATGCTTATGGGCGAAAGTGTACCTAGGGTTCCGAAGATTTTCTTGCAGGTCCAAGCGGTACAGATACTGGATTGCAGTATTACACCGAAGGGAGAAAAGCCCAGTCGGGTAGGTTTCGCTTTGCCTACCCAACTGGGTATATTGTTTTTTGTAGGTTTTTGGGTAAAATATTATTAAAGAATAAAGTGAGGGATTTAGATGAAGGTGAGTATTGTAATGGGAAGCATTTCCGACAAGGAAATCGCAAAGAAGGTGACAGGTATATTTGATAAGTTTGGTGTTGAATACGATGTAAGGGTAATATCAGCTCACAGAACTCCATATGTAGCAACGGATTTTGCTGAAAAGGCAGAGGAAAACGGAATTGAAGTAATCGTAGCTATAGCAGGAAAAGCAGCACACCTAGCAGGAGTATTGGCAGGAGTTTCACCGCTTCCTGTAATAGGGATACCGGCAAAATCTTCGACTATGGATGGGCTAGACTCGCTATTATCAGTAGTGCAAATGCCTAAAGGAGTACCGGTTGCAACAGTAGCAATAGACGGCGGAGAAAACGCAGGACTACTTGCAGTACAAATTCTATCAACAAAATACCCGGAATTAAGAGATAAGTACAAGGCTTACAAGGTAGAAATGGCAGAAGAGATTAAGAAAATAGATGCTGAGCTAGGTGGAAAACTTTAGGAGGAGGCTTATCATGGGATTAACCTATAAGGATGCAGGAGTAGATAAGGAAGCGGGATATAAAGAGGTGCAGATGATTAAGGGCTTTATTAAGAAGACCCATATACCG
>CAZTEN010000193.1:3818-4188 GCA_964612495.1 uncultured Tissierella sp.
ATACCGGGGGTGCTTTCTGATATTGGGGGATTTTCAGGTCTTTTTCAATTGGATACCAATAAGTATAAGGAGCCTGTATTGGTTTCAGGTACAGATGGCGTAGGGACTAAGCTTAGAGTTGCATTTTTGATGGATAAGCACAATACAATTGGTGAGGATGCTGTAGCTATGTGTGCTAACGACATTCTTTGCCAAGGAGCAAAGCCTTTAATATTTTTAGACTATATTGCTACCGGAAAGCTAGTTCCGGAGAAAATGGCTAGTATAGTTGAAGGAGTTTCTAAGGGATGTATTAAGGCGGGTTGTGCCTTAATAGGGGGCGAGACAGCTGAGATGCCGGGCTTTTATGCTGAAGATGAATACGATATAG
>CAZTEN010000194.1:0-4178 GCA_964612495.1 uncultured Tissierella sp.
ATTGCTCTAATGTATTTATGGGGCATACCATTTAATATCACATAAATATTGAAAAACATTTACAACTGTGCTATCATAAATTAACTGGGAATGAAGTTCTCCCTTGGTATTAACCTAAACCGCTCTTATGCTGATGACTTCTGCGAAAACCGCGCAGAAATTGTCAGCTTTTTTTCTGTTATGATTAAGGAGGTTTTATGCTTACTAGTTTATCTATTATATTTTTATTAGGACTTGCCTTAGGCAGTATATTCAATAAACTCAAATTACCTAGGTTATTAGGTATGATTATCACAGGTATGGTTTTAAGCCCCTATGCATTAGATCTATTAGACCCAACTATATTGGGAATTTCAGCTGATTTAAGACAATTAGCATTGATTATTATTTTGACTAGAGCTGGTTTGTCACTTGACATTAATGATCTTAAAAAGGTTGGTAGACCTGCTATTCTGATGTGTTTTATACCTGCTTGTTTTGAAATACTAGGAGTTGTACTAATAGCACCAAGAGTATTAGATATAACTTTGCTAGATGCAGCTATCATGGGAAGTGTTTTGGCTGCAGTATCGCCTGCAGTAGTTGTTCCAAGGATGATAAAAATTATGGAAGAGGGATATGGAAAAGAAAGAAGTATTCCACAATTAATATTAGCGGGAGCAACAGTAGATGATGTTTTTGTAATTGTCTTATTTACTGCACTTACTTCACTGGCGACAGGGGGAGCTTTTACTACATCAGCTTTACTTCAAATTCCTATATCTATTTTTTTAGGTATCATTATTGGAGTCTTATTAGCTACAATATTAATCGTTTTTTTTAAGAGATTTCATATGCGAGACTCTGTAAAGATTATAATCATCCTTAGTTTGTCTGGGTTATTAATTGAATTGCAGAATATGTTAAATGGGATAGTACCTATTTCAGGCTTGCTTGCAATAATGAGTATGGGAGTTACTATATATAAAAAATATAATATATTAGCTAATCGACTCCAAGCTAAATATAGTAAATTATGGGTAGCTGCAGAAGTATTACTATTTGTTTTAGTAGGTGCAACTGTCGACTTGAATTATGCTATTCAGGCTGGCTTGTATTCAATTATCATTGTATTAGGGGCATTGTTATTCAGAATGATGGGTGTCTATGTATCTTTATTAAAGACTAAATTAACCAATAAAGAGAGATTTTTTTGCATGTTAGCATATACACCTAAAGCCACAGTGCAGGCAGCAATTGGTACAATTCCTCTATCTATGGGATTGGAGTCTGGACAACAGATTTTAACGGTTGCGGTACTTTCAATTCTAATTACAGCACCTTTTGGGGCTGTTTGCATAGACCGCTTGTATCCAAAACTTCTAAATTCGGGATGCAATACGATTGAGAAAAAGGAGTGAATTAATGTGGGGCAATATTATATTTTTTGGAGTAAAGGGGTCTATTGTTGGTCAAGTTGATTAACTTTCTTTTTTAAAGTATAATGAGATGATATATGTTCTCAATAACATAGTTTAAATGAAAAGAAGAATAGGGGGAAAAATATTGAAGTTTATTTCATGGAATATTGATTCATTAAATGCTGCATTAACAGGTGATTCAGCACGTGCATTATTAACACAAGACGTATTGAATAAGATTATAGAGCATAGACCTGAGGTTATTGCCATGCAGGAAACAAAGTTATCAAGTGATGGTCCTACTAAAAAGCATTTAGAGATTTTCAAGGATAGGTTTCCGGAATATGAAATAGTTTGGAATAGTTCAGTAGAACCAGCACGGAAGGGTTATGCAGGGACTATGTTTTTATATAAGAATAATTTAACTCCATCAGTTACCTCCCCAACGATTGGAGCACCAAGCACCATGGATGCTGAAGGTCGTATCATAACATTAGAATTTGATGATTTTTATTTAACCCAAGTTTACACCCCCAATGCTGGTGACGGTTTGGATCGTTTAGAAGAGCGTCAAATTTGGGATATAAAATATGCCGATTATTTAGCATGTCTTGATAAAAACAAGCCTGTTATTGCAACAGGAGATTTCAATGTAGCCCATAAAGCAATAGATTTAGCTCACCCTAACAATAATCGTCGTTCGGCTGGCTTTACCGATGAGGAACGTGAAGGTTTTACAAATCTTTTATCAAAAGGCTTTACTGATACCTTCCGCTATATTCACGGTGATGTGACGGGTATGTATACTTGGTGGGCTCAGCGAGTTAAGACTAGCAAAATTAATAATTCCGGCTGGAGAATAGATTACTGGTTAGTGAGTGATCGCATTGCAGATAAGGTGATTAAATCTGAAATGATTGATTCAGGTCCAAGACAAGACCACACACCATTATTACTGGAAATAAACTTGTAGTTAGAATAGTGACAGGTGTTTATTGGAAGCACTGAGATTTGACTAATGATATTATATTGTTAAATATATGCAAAAGAATAACCAACAACATGGGGGATATAGCATGCCTGTACTGGGCTTAATATTTCTACGTTATACCTATAGCCGATTTAAATATGTTGAAGCAGAGATTCTCAAAGATCGTCCTGTACGAAATGGCCGTGTTCTTCCTGTTCCAGAGATTGATACAATTAATAAATGGTATGGTAAAATAGTGAACTTGCAAAATACTTGTTTGGAGGATAAGTAAATGAATGATGATGTGTTAAATAAATGCTGTTCTGCAGAAATACAACTCTCCGAAACAGAAAAAAGCAATATATGCCCAGCATGTAAGAGACAAGGCACTCTTGTAAAAAACTTAACGGTGAAGCATATTGTTCTTGACGAATTAACGGATGATGTTGGTGACAATGATTATTATTTATGCATAAGCGAAGAATGTGATATCACTTATTATAATTCAGAGTCTAATGTCAAATTTAATAAACAGCAAGTTAAAGTACCAATATGGTTTAAGAATGACGCTAATCCTAAATATGCCTGTTACTGTAGTAAAGTTACGGAAGAACAAGTTATAAATGCTGTCTTAAAAGATGGTGCGCAAAATATGAAAGATGTTTTGAAGCTTACTGGAGCAATACAAAATGCTCAATGCCAGAAGAACAACCCCTTAGGTAAGTGTTGCCATCATATTATTCAGAAAGCTATAGATAAAGGGATATCAATGAAATAATGGGAATTTTATCATTTCGTATTGTTATTAAAAAGTGAATTCTAAAACTCCTCACTACTGATTTTAGGTAAGGAGGAGTTTTTCGCTTTAGTTTCTTATGCCTTTATCTCCGTGCCATCCTTAAAAGCGAACCGTACATCATCTTTATCATAAACATTTGCAATATCCTTTCAAAGCTAAAATCTATCCTAGTATAAAAATGCAAATTATAGGCACTTTTTTTATGACCTATTTCATATAAAAAAATATAGTTGACAACGGAAACTAAAAGTGACATAATGGTTGACAACGGAAACTAAATAATATGAAGGGAGTAAAAGATGAATAGTAACGTACCCGATATATATGATTTGATCCAAGAGCTATCTTGGCGTTTCGGGAACCATGGATTCAATGGTGAATGCTGTGGGGATTTATCCCTGATGGAATTTATGGCACTGAAAAAAATCAATGAATGCAAAGAAATCACAATCCAGGAAGTGGGTAATGCCATCAACTTTACTAAGAGCGGAGCAAGCAAAATCATAGACCGATTAGAAAACAAAGGGTATGTTATACGGATGAATTCCCCGATTGATGGGCGTGTATGCTGTGTATTGACAACAGAAAAAGGAATCGAAACTTTAGCTGGGATTATTAACTATTACACTTTAAATCTAAATAACAGTTTAAAGGGAATTGAACCCCAAAAAGTTGATCAGATTCGTGAATCATTAATTGTGCTCGTAGATGCGTTACAGGGTTATAAGGAGGGATAATAATGCAAGAACAGGAAAATAAACGACACACAGAAGCAATCACCCTTAATATTGATGGCATGGATAGTTCTAACGAGGCAAGCCTGATAGACAAGAAGCTTAGCTCTCTTGCAGGCGTAGGGAGCTATGATGTTGATACCAACTCCAAACGGGTCCGTATTTTCTACGACCCAGCCCAAGTTACAGTTCAGGACATCATAAGATCGATTCCCGAAACTGGAATGAATGCTTCTTTAGTGCAGGTCCGCAAAGAACACAGTACATGGTGGAGA
>CAZTEN010000195.1:0-3857 GCA_964612495.1 uncultured Tissierella sp.
TTCTTTATAGAAATCATCACCCTTGGCAAAGTCCTTAATATATAGAGGGACTAAGCCTGTATGCCAGTCATTGGCATGGACGATATCAGCTTTGAAATCCAATTTTTTCAACATCATTACTAAAGCTTTTTGATAGAATATAAACCTTTCTCCATCGTCCAATTCACCATAGATATTATACCTATTGAAATAAAATTCGTTGTCTATAAAGTAATGCGTTACTCCTTCCCTTTCTAAAATAAAGATTCCTGCATATTGCCTTCTCCAACCTAAATCTACGTTAAAATCCATTAGTTTCGTCATGGATTTTTTATACTCATCCTTGATACCTGAGTATAAGGGCATTACTAGGCGAATGTCATGCCCTGCCTTATTTATAGCCAAAGGCAAAGACCCTGCAACATCTGCCAAGCCCCCTGTCTTCATAAATGGAGCTACTTCAGATGCTGCGAATAGAATTTTCATGGGTCATCAGACCTCCTTAATCTCTTGATATTTCTCTACTACATATGGCATCACTGAGGATCCGGCTATTCTAACTTCATCACCAATTATTGAATGCTTATCCATTATGGTATTTACCACTATGGCATCCTCCTTTACTTCTGACTTCTGCATCAAAATTGAGTTCTTTATTATGGCTCCCTTTCCTACATGGACACCTCTGAATATTATAGAGTTCTCAACACTACCCTCTATTATGCATCCATTTGCCACAAGGGAGTTCTTTACTGCCGATGTATCCGTATATAAGGTGGATGGTTCATCCTTAGCCTTAGTGAATACAGTACCCCTATCGAAGAACAACTCATGGGCTATTTTTCTATTTAAAAGATTCATATTGGCATCATAGAAGGCCTTTGTATGTCGAATGTTTTCAATATGTCCCTTGAATTCAAAAGAGTTTATATTGTATTTGTCTTTATTTATCATAATTGCATGCTTTAAATAGTTAGCATCTCCCTTTTCCATGGAGGATTTTATAATATCTAAAAAGGCTTTCTTCTTCATTATTATCATGCCAATATACATGTTAAATTCCTTTTCCGTAGCTAAGTTTAGTCCTACAGCCGATACACTTCCATTATTGTTAATATAAATCTTATCACAGTTTATATATTCACCCCATGGATCTACCTGCTTCTTATAAAGGATTGTTATATCAGCATTAGTGCTATTGAAATGGTCATATGCATCATCTAGATTGACTGTCCCCAGATAACTTGGATTTATTAATAACACATTTTCTTCCTTTGATTGGTCAAAGAATTGCATAGTGCTATAGAATTCAGCAATGTCTCCCGGACGTGGTGCCAGCTGATTGCTATTAACAGGCGGAAATATAAACAAACCGTTAAACCTTCTATTTAAGTCCCATGGTCTTCCATTTCCCAAATGGTCCATGGTAGACCTAACCTTATCTCCTGTATATACGGCTACAGTCTTAATTCCGTGGTTGACCATATTTGATATTGTAAAGTCTATTATTCTATATCTTCCCCCGAATGGCAACATAAATACGGGGCGATTTTTACATAATGCTCCAAAATTCTTATCTCCATTTCCAATTATTACTCCAAGGCAATTGTCCATAAATATCCCCCCTATTCTCTTGTAAAGCCTTTATCTGTTACAAGATAGATATTGCCATCTCCCGGCTCTCCTATTTTTTCACCCTCTTTAATAGTTACACCCTCTATGAGCACAGCATTATTTACCTCTGCACCTGCTTTTATTATACAATTAGACAAAATAACGGAGTTATTTACCTTTGCACCCTTTTCAATTTCAACTTCAGAAAATAGAATACTATTTGTTACTTCGCCCATAACAAGACAACCCTCATTTATAAGGGAATTCTTCACTACAGAGCTCCTACCAAGATAATGTGGCGGTAGGTTCTTAGACCTGGTGAATATCCTCCAGTCATTATCGTAGATATTCAAGCTGTTATTCGGATCTAATAAGTCCATATTGGCTTCCCAGTAGCTTCTAACTGTTCCTACATCCTTCCAATAACCATCAAAGCTCCATGCATACATCTTCTTTCCTTCACTAAGCATAAGGGGTAGAACATTTTTACCAAAATCATTCTCAGATTCCTTATCTATATTGTCCTTAATAAGATACTTTCTAAGCTCTTTCCAAGAGAATATATAGATTCCCATGGAAGCCATATTATTCTTTGGTTTCTTTGGTTTTTCGTCAAATTCCACTATTTTATTGTCTTCATCTACATTTACTATACCGAATCTAGATGCCTCTTCCCACGGAACTTCCATTACAGCTAAAGTAACATCTGCACGCTTATCCTGATGAGCTTTTAGAAGCTTTCTGTAGTCCATCTTATAAATATGGTCTCCCGATAATATTAGGACATAATTAGGGTTTAACTCATCCAAATAGTCGATATTTTCAAATATTGCATTGGCTGTTCCCGTATACCAACGGCCGCCATCTTCTGATGTAAATGGTGGAAGTACTCTAAGCCCTCCATTATTTCTGTCAAAATCCCATGCAGTACCTATACCTATATGTGTATTTAATAAGTAAGGCTTGTACTGCGTTAATATACCAATATCGTTTATCCCTGAGTTAGTGGCATTACTCAAGGCAAAATCAATGATTCTATACTTGCCACCGAAAGATACTGCCGGTTTTGCAACTTTTCTAGTTAATGCCTTTAGTCTGGACCCTTGTCCACCTGCTAAAAGCATGGCTACAACTTTGTTTTCAATCATATGTATCCCCCCTAATACCTTTTGTATTTAAGAAACATCCCGGATAATCCAGGCAAATCAACCCTTATGGAATAATCTCTTCCATGGAATGGTTCTTCATTTGCTTTATATGTTTTTACCCTTGGAGTATAACCGCCAAACCTTTTATGATCGCTATTTATAATGGTTTTGTACTTGCCAAGATAGTCTACACCTATAGGATAGTTTTCTCTCTTAACAGGCGTAAAGTTAAAAATAGCAATTAGTTTGTCTCCACTTTCATCGATTCTCTCGAAGGATATAATACACTCTTGATGGTTAGTATGCTCAATCCAATTGAATCCATCATAGGAGTTGTCTACAGAATAAAGACAAGTTTCCTTTTTGTAGAGCTTATTTAATTCTATGATGTACTCTCTTAATTTATGATGCATTTCGTATTCTAATAAATGCCAGTCCAAACCCTGCCATTCATTCCACTCTATAAACTGTCCAAATTCACCACCCATAAATAAGAGCTTCTTACCCGGATGGGCAAACATATATAGATATAAAAGCCTTAGGTTTGAAAACTTTTCCTCATAGGTCCCGGGCATTTTATCGAGCATGGAGCGCTTTCCATGTACTACCTCATCATGGCTGAAGGGCAATATATAGTTTTCGGAAAAGGCATATGTCATTGTAAAGGTAAGAGAATTTTGATGGTCTCTTCTATAAATAGGATCCAATTCTATGTATTCCAAAATATCATTCATCCAACCCATATTCCATTTATAATTAAAGCCCAAACCCCCTTCATGGATTGGGTGGGTTACTTGAGGCCAAGCAGAGGATTCCTCTGCTATCATCATAGTATTTGGATAATGCTCAAATAATACTCTATTTAGAGTTCTCAAGAATTCTATGGCTTCTAGATTTTCTCTGCCCCCATATATATTCTTTATATCCTTACCGGAAAAATCCAAGTAGAGCATATAGGCTACTGCATCTATTCTTAAACCATCTATATGATAGTAATCATGCCAATACATGGCATTAGAAATAAGGAAGCTAAAAATCTCCGGCTTTCTAAAGTCAAAGTTTAGAGTTCCCCATTGTTCATTCTCTGCATTTACGGGATTAGAGGATTCGAAACAA
>CAZTEN010000195.1:3925-4166 GCA_964612495.1 uncultured Tissierella sp.
CTTGCAAAAATGAACCGGTACCCAATCTAAGATTACTCCAATATTCTTCTTGTGGCACTCATTTACAAAATACATGAAGTCCTTTGGAGTTCCATATCTGCTGGTAGGTGCATAATAACCTGTTATTTGATATCCCCAAGATCCGTCGAAAGGATGCTCCATAATAGGCATTAGCTCTATGTGAGTATATCCCATATCTTTTACATAAGCTACAAGCTCGTCAGCCAGTTCCCTATAGGAA
>CAZTEN010000196.1:0-936 GCA_964612495.1 uncultured Tissierella sp.
TAATGCAACAGGATTTATTCCTGATATAAGGGGGGGGCACGGACCTACAACAGATGTAAGGAACTTGCCAAAGGTTTATAGTCTTAAGGAGGAAGGCGGAATATTAGCAAAATATAAGGTGGTAGACTATGCCCATGGCGTAGCACCTGGAGTGTTTGTTATCGTAACATCTTCCCTAGCTGAAGTTCATCATGAAATGAAATTCTTAAAAATGGGAGATGGACCAAATTATGTTCTATATAGACCATATCATTTAACCAGTTTGGAAACTCCCATTTCTATTGCCAGAGCCTACCTTTATAATGAGCCAACCATAGTACCATTGTATAATAAACCAGTATCAGAGGTTATTACAATGGCTAAGATGGATCTAAAGAAGGGACAAAGACTTGATGGAATAGGAGAATATACGGTCAGAGGAAGTATAGAAACTTATGAAAAGGCTAAGAAGGAGAATATCATTCCAATTGGTCTTATAAACGAGAATGCAATAGTTAAGCAAAATATTAATAAAGGCGAAATAATCACCTATGATATGGTCGATCTTGATAAGACTACTATGATATATAAACTTAGACAACTTCAGGATTCATTAGATAAATAATATACTTGACAAGATGATGCAAAATAAGGTATATTAAAGGATAGTATTGAAATGAATAAATGCTTTGATAAGGATAGTAGCACTGCAAAATTATTTAGAGAGATAATCATCCGGTGAAAGATTATTATGATGATGCTTTGTGAAGATCACCTTTGAGCATGATACCTGAATTGATTAGGGTATTACGTGTAGACGTTAAACTTATTTAAGTGACAGGATTTAATCCTGTAATTTGGGTGGTAACGCGGAATTTTCGTCCCTAAGTCTTTTGACTTAGGGATTAATTTTTTTTAAGGAGAGATTAATTTGAAGAGGTTTAATGAATTAACCAA
>CAZTEN010000196.1:946-4162 GCA_964612495.1 uncultured Tissierella sp.
ACATAAAATTTCTGAGTATTGGAAAGAAATTGACTTGCTCAAAAGGTCTGTAGAGGTAAGGGCTGCTTCTAATCCTTATGTTTTTTACGAAGGACCTCCAACAGCTAACGGTAAGCCGGGTATACATCACGTTATGGCAAGAACCCTAAAGGATTTGACATGTAGATATAAGACTATGAAGGGATTTCAAGTAAAGAGAAAAGCAGGCTGGGATACCCATGGTCTGCCGGTGGAAATAGAAGTAGAGAAGCAATTAAATCTTAAGAATAAAAAGGATATTGAAGAATATGGAGTTCAAGCATTTAATGAAAAGTGTAGAGAATCCGTATTTAAGTATGAGAAGCAATGGAGAGAGATGACAGAGAGAATGGCTTATCTAATCGATTTAGATGATCCATATATTACTCTTGATAACGACTATATAGAATCGGTTTGGTGGATATTAAACAAGTTCTATAAGGAAGGTTATATCTATGAAGGCCATAAGATACTCCCATATTGCTCACGTTGTGGTACTGGCCTTGCATCTCATGAGGTAGCCCAAGGCTATGAGGAGATTAAGACTGAAACAGTTATTGCCAAGTTCAAGCTTGTAGACAAGGATGAATACTTCCTAGCATGGACTACAACTCCTTGGACCTTACCTTCTAATGTTTGTTTAACTGTTAATCCTAATGAGATATATATAAAGGTAAGACAGAATGACGAGCTATATTATCTTTCAAAGACTCTAGCTCCGAAAGTATTAGGAGATGAATATGAAGTAATCGAGGAGATGACAGGAAAGGCTTTAGAGCATATAAGATATGAACAGTTAATACCTTTTATAAACATTAGTGAAAAGGCCTTTTATGTAACAGTAGCTGATTATGTTACTACGGAGGATGGTACCGGAATAGTTCATACAGCACCGGCATTTGGTGAGGATGACTATAATACAGGAAGAAGATATGATTTACCGGTAGTTAATCCTGTTTCAGAGGAAGGAAAGTTTACTGAGACTCCTTGGGCTGATAAATTCGTTATGGATGCAGATCCTGAAATCATAAGATGGTTAAAGGAAAATGGAAAGCTTTATAAGAAATTTAAGATGGACCACAACTATCCACACTGCTGGAGATGTCATACACCACTTTTATATTATGCTAAGCCATCTTGGTATATAGAAGTTACTAAGATGAAAGATAAGCTAGTTGAAAATAACAAGGGCGTAAATTGGTTCCCGGATTATGTAGGTGAGAAGAGATTTGGAAACTGGTTAGAGAATATAAATGACTGGGCTATTTCCAGGAGTAGATATTGGGGTACTCCACTTCCAATATGGAGATGTAATGAATGTAATCACACAGATAGTGTTGGTTCAAGAGCCGAATTGGTAGAAAGAGCAATTGAGAATATAGATGAGAGTATGGAGCTTCACAGACCCTATGTAGATGATGTTCATCTTAAATGTGATAAATGTGGGGGAACAATGACTAGGGAAAGTGATGTAATAGATGTTTGGTTTGACAGTGGAGCTATGCCTTTTGCACAATGGCACTACCCATTTGAGCATAAGGATGACTTCGATAAATTATTCCCGGCAGACTTTATAAATGAAGGAATAGACCAAACAAGAGGATGGTTCTACTCCTTAATAGCTATATCTACTTTCGTTACAGGCAAATCTCCATATAAGAATGTACTGGTAAACGACCTTATTCTTGATAAAGATGGGAAAAAGATGTCTAAGACCAGGGGAAATACAGTAGACCCCTTTGAGTTATTCGATAAGTATGGGGCAGATGTTTTAAGATGGTATCTTATAAGTGTATCCCCACCTTGGACACCAACTAAATTCGATGAGGATGGCTTAAGGGAAGTGGAATCCAAGTTCTTTAGATCTTTAAGAAACGTATATAACTTCTTCTCCTTATATGCTAATACTGATGAAGTGGACCCAAGAGAATTCAATATCGACTATGAGGAAAGACCTGAAATAGACAAGTGGATACTGTCCAAGTACAATAGCTTGATTCAAAATTCAACTGCTGATATGGATATATTTGAACTTACAAGGGTTGTAAGAGGAATTCAGGATTTTGTAATAGAGGATTTATCCAACTGGTATATTAGAAGATGTAGAAGAAGATTCTGGTCAACTGAGCTAGATGATGATAAAAAGTCAGTTTACAATACTACTTATGAAATCCTAGTAGGGATTTGTAAGCTGGTAGCACCTTTTGTTCCATTCACCTCTGAGGAAATCTACCAAAACTTAACCGGAGAAGAATCAGTCCATTTGGCCTTGTATCCTGAGGCAAATAATAAGCTTATTAACAAGGATATAGAAGAGAGAATGGACCTTGTAAGAGACTTAGTAGCTCTAGGAAGAGCCTCCCGTGAAAATGTTAAGATAAAGGTTCGTCAGCCATTAAATGAAGTTGTCATTGATGGAAAATATGAAGATATGATTAAGGACTTAGTTCCTCTAATAAAGGAAGAACTAAACGTTAAAGAAGTAGTATTTGAAAATGATCTATCACAATTTATGGATTTCTCATTAAAACCTAACTTCAAGCTAGCGGGCTCAATTCTTGGTTCTAAGATAAAGGCTTTTGGAAAGGTATTAAACGAGTTAGACGCTAAGTCTACAGTTGAAAAGCTAGAAAGTGGAGAGTCGATTATCTTAAATCTTGATGGTGAAGATATTGAAATAATTAAGGATTATGTTTTAGTAACTATATCATCTAAAGAGGGTTTCAATGTAATTATGGAAAATAACCTCTTTGTAATTTTGGATACAAGTCTTACTAAAGAACTTATAAATGAAGGTTATGCAAGAGAGTTCATTTCAAAGGTTCAACAGTTGAGAAAGAACAATAACTATGAAGTTCTGGATAATATCAATATATACTATGATGGCATGGATGAAATTAATGCAGCAATTGAAGAATATGATAAATATATAAAGAAGGAAACCTTGGCTAAATCAATTATAAGAGTTGAAGACGAAAATTTAGAAAAACAGGATTTAAATGGACAAATGACAGGATTAAGACTGGAAAAAATTTAAGAAATCAAAACGAGGTGTAGAGTCTATTAATCTATCACCTCGTTTTTTTCTTGATTCTTATTAAAATAAAAGAAGGATTTTTTATGATGATGTAGAATTATATAGGTATTAAAGTTTTGTGGAGGTAAAGATTGAAATTAATAAAACTAAACAACGGTAAA
>CAZTEN010000197.1:0-1614 GCA_964612495.1 uncultured Tissierella sp.
AGCTTGTGCTAAAACACCAATTGTAGTTGCAGGTGCCTTTTGTACCATTATATCTCCACTTTGGGCATGGTTAAAAGCAAAAACAACAAGCTCAACAGCTTCTTCAAGACTCATAATAAATCTAGTCATAGTAGGGTCAGTTACTGTCAGTACTTGTCCTGCCTTTATTTGTTCTATAAACAGTGGAACAACAGATCCTCTTGAACATAGAACATTACCATATCTTGTGCCACAGATAAGTGTTTTTTCAGAATCTACAGTCCTTGATTTAGCTACGAATACTTTTTCCATCATAGCCTTAGAAGTTCCCATTGCATTTACAGGATAAGCTGCTTTGTCTGTAGACAAACAAATGACTTTCCTAACGCCTGATTCAATACAAGCTGTCAATACATTGTCTGTACCCAATACATTAGTTTTGACAGCCTCCAGAGGAAAGAATTCACAAGAAGGAACCTGCTTAAGGGCTGCAGCATTAAATACATAGTCAACTCCATACATTGCATTCTTAATACTTGCTAAATCTCGAACATCGCCTATGTAGTACTTTATTTTATCGTTATTATATAAATGACGCATATCATTTTGTTTCTTTTCATCACGTGAAAATATCCGAATTTCTCTAATATCTGTATCTAAAAATCGATTAAGTACAGCATTACCAAATGACCCTGTACCTCCTGTTATTAATAAAGTCTTATTTTTGAACATAGTTTATTCTCCTTACATTGATAATTTAACACTTTTGGATAATAAAAACACTCCTGTATCTATATTACCCAAAAGAGGTCATGTTTTGCAGTATTTAGAATTTAATCTTTCATATCCTTATTAGACCACCCATATTTTCCTTTCAACTCTACAAATCTCACATCCTCAATTTTCCTAATATTTGTTTTTCCTTCCTTGTCCTTATTTATTAGAAGGAGGTCTTGATTATGTTGGGGTCCTACAGGTATGACCATTATCCCATCCTTATCAAGTTGCTGTATCAATTCATCAGGCACTTCTTGGGCAGCAGCAGTAACAATAATTCTGTCATATGGGGCGTGTTCCATCCAGCCTTCACTCCCATCTCCTATTGGGAGAGGTTCATCAAAATCAGAATATTTTTTTAAGTAACGGAAGAAATTGCATAGCAATTTCATCACACCACTGAAACGAGGCGGGTGATTAGACACACCGCCTGTTGACTTAATAGGTACCCGCCACCTTAGGTATCAGAAGTCTTGCTTGCAAGACATCACACTACCGCAACGATTTATCGTTTAAGAGGTGAGGGATATCTTAGCATCGTTATACACTAGCATTAAAAAATCCTTCGCACCTAAGCATTAAAAAATCCTTCGCACCTATAAACAAATATAAATATGTTCATAGGGACGAAGGATTATATTCCGTGGTACCACCCTGATTATAGTTATAACAACTATCTCTTAAAGGTCTATCAACCTTTTTGCTCTGTAACGTGAGTCACGTATCTGTCTACTCGCTAAGCTTTAAACAGACATGCTCTGCAGTGAATATTACATATCAAATCCATTACCGGCTTTCACCAATCCCGGCTCTCTAGAAATAAACCTCAATATCTTTCTCTGCGTCAATGCACTAAAT
>CAZTEN010000197.1:1624-4116 GCA_964612495.1 uncultured Tissierella sp.
TTAAAACAGCCAGAGAGAGAGTGATTAATTCAGTATTTTAACCTACTATAATTACTAATAACCCGTGACATTAATTACAAAAGAGGATATAATTTTTAATCATAACGAAGTGGTGTATCCTAATCGCTCACCTCGTTATAAATGATGTGAAGTAATTGCTACGCTATTACCTCTGATATTTAAAAGGAGTTGAGTATATTGATAATCGAATTGAAAAATGTGTCCATTACAAGAAATTCCAAGTATTTGCTTAAAGATATAGATTGGACCATTAACCAAGGTGAGCACTGGGCAATACTTGGTTTAAATGGAGCTGGAAAAACCACTCTATTGAATATGCTAAACGGATATATATTCCCATCAAAAGGTGAATTAAAGGTTCTTGGTAAAACCATAGGGCAATATGATATGCGAAAGCTTAGAAAATCTATAGGGTGGGTTTCTTCCTCTATCCAAGAGAAATTCCATGATTATAGTACAGCTAAGGATATAGTTATGAGCGGAAAATTTGCTACTGTTGATCTTTATGATGATATTACTGAAAATGATCGTGAATACGCAAATCACTGCCTTGAAAGGCTTAATATTAAAGAGCTTGGGGATAGAGAATATAGAACCTTTTCACAAGGCGAAAAACAGAGGGTATTAATTGCCAGAGGTTTAATGGCAGAGCCCGAATTACTTATTCTAGATGAGCCGTGTACAGGGCTGGATATAATTGCACGTGAAAAGCTTTTAGATATAATAAGGAATTTAAGTGAAGATGAAAGTGCCCCTACTCTTATTTACGTAACCCATCATACTGAGGAAATTCTGCCAAACTTCTCACATACATTACTCCTGAGACGAGGTGAAATTCACTCTGCAGGAATTACTGATGAAATCCTTAATAAAGAAAATTTATCAGATTTCTTCGAGACTCCAATTGTATGTGAGAAATCAGGCGAAAGGGTTTTGCTGCACCTAGATTACGAAAGGTAACCCTTTAATATCTCTTCAAGGAGTTCTGCTGCTCTAGCCATGACTGGACCACAGCCCTTGGTTTCATCTCTGTGTAAGGGCTTTATCTCCTTACATTCTAAGCTGCCAAACTCCTTTTCAAACATTTCTATCCATTTCTTTGTTGCTTCTTTTAAATGCTCATTTGTTGTAGGTTTATCTTCAGCAAGTTTCAAGCCCAATACTGCTAATGATGCCGTAAATGCACCACAAGTTTTTTCAGCATAAAATCCTCCTCCAAAAGGTACAATCGCCTTTAAAAATCTAGGATTTATATTTAGATTATAGTAGTCGTTACTAGAGTTTAATATGGTTTCTGCACAATTATAATGATATAGATTTTTATCTTCACCATATTTATTTTCACTTTCTATATACTTTATTGCCTCATCCTTTAAAGCCATTAAACCACCCCTATATTAGATTGTTTTTTACCCAGTTCCCTAATGTCCCATATCGAATAGGCTTAGCTGATCTCTTTCAGGTAAACCATTGAGGCAATTAAAGTTCCTCAAGACTTCTGCTCCCACGTTTCCAATTTTTCCACGCTTCATTAAGTCTTCTACTGAATTGAAGGGCATATCTTGTGCTGCATTATATAGACCTTCTGCTGCTACATTTCCCATTCCTGCAATGCTATTGAATGGAGGCCTCAATTCTCCATCCTCTATTTGAAACTTAGTGGAATGTGATTTGTACAAATCTATAGGCAGGAACTTAAAACCCCTTTCATACATCTCTAGTACTATTTCCAAATCATCATACATGTCCTTATCCTTTGGTGCTGCCTGATTTCCCAGCATATCTATTTCCTTTAGCTTTGCCTTTACCTTGTCCTTTCCATATATCATAAACTCTGCATCGAATGCCTTAGCTCTAATACTGAAATATGCAGCATAATATGCTAATGGAATGTGTACCTTAAACCAAGCAATTCTAAAGGCCATCATTATATATGCTGCAGCATGAGCCTTTGGAAACATATACTTAATCTTTTTACAGGAGTCTATATACCATTCAGGTACATCATGGGCTCTCATATCCTCTTCAAATTTAGCCCATTTTTCAGGATCTTGCAAGGCCTTACCCTTACGTACCGTCTCCATTATCTTAAATGCAGTATCAGGCTTCATACCCTTCTTAATCAGGTAAACCATAATCTCATCCCTGGTACAAACAGCATCACTAATTCTAGTGACCGTTCCACTATCTAAAAGATCCTTTGCATTTCCCAACCACACGTCAGTACCATGGGAAAGACCGGAGATACATATTAGATCCATAAAGGTCTTAGGCATAATATCTACAAGCATACCCCTTACAAATCTTGTACCGAATTCAGGTACACCAAAGGTTCCAACCTTAGAATTTATCTGTTCAGGCGTGACTCCAAGTGCTTCAGTAGACGAAAATATGCTCATAGTGTCTTTATCATCCATTTTAATCTTCTTTGGGTCTACCCCGGTTATATCCTGAAGCATTTTAATTACAGT
>CAZTEN010000198.1:0-4092 GCA_964612495.1 uncultured Tissierella sp.
CAATCGCAAATATATTACGAGCATTTACAACCCAAATAGGAAGTTTATTTGATATTTCCATAACGTTTTTTCTAAACATTTCAGCTGCATTTTCTGCATCAATTAAACTATTACACTTATAATTAGGTAATGGTAAATATAAATTGCCAAACTCATCTAATTTTAATACTTCAAAATATTTGGCAACTTCATTTTGAATAACATCTTCCAATAATTCTAAATTTTTACCACTTAATTTTTTTCTTTTTCTAAATGAATCAAATTTCATTTTTGGCAAATCATATGCTTGTAACATCCTTGGCTTTTGGTTTGGCAATCCTAGTTGGTGAAAGTAGAATTGAGGGGAGGATTCACACCTTTGTGGAAGTTGTATATGGAGGTATTTTAGGTACATTAGTTGGTATATTAATATTTCAAATCATAGGATAAGGGGAGGATATCATGAAGAAGATATTATTAATCTTGTCATTAGCTTTATTCATAATCACAGGTTGCAGTAAAGAAACTGAACCGCCAGTAGATAATATTGATAGGCCAGTGATTGGAGAAACTCCGGAAATACCTATAGTAGAGGAGTCAGCCAAAGAGCCGAAGCCCATAAAAGAGGGCAAGCCTTCGCCTTTAAGCGGAATCTATGAACAAGATGAAATTGTAGACCAGAGAGTAGTAGCAGTAATGTTCGATAATCACCCTAGTGCAAGATGGCAAGCAGGATTAAAGGATGCAGAAGTAGTCTATGAAATCCCCGTTGAAGCACCTTATACAAGATACATAGGATTATACCTTTTAAATAGTCCGGAGTCCATCGGTCCTATAAGAAGTGCCAGACCTTATTTTGTAACTAAGGTATTAGAATTCGATGCAGTATATGCAAGAGTGGGAGGTAGTGAACAGGCTAAGAGTGATATCAGAAATCTTGGTATTGCTGATATCGATGGTCTGACAAGCTCTTCTAATGTATTTTGGAGAAAGTCAGGAAAGAAAGCTCCTAACAACCTTTATTCCAGTATGGAAGTCCTTAGAGAAGCCCAGAAAGAAAGAGGATATAGTTTATCAGGAGAATATGAAGGTTTTAAATTCTATGAAGAAGATACAGTGGTTGAGGGGAGTCCCGCATATAGTATTTTTATAAGTTATATGAGCAATAATACTACTAAATACGTTTATGATTCTGATACTAAACTTTATAATAGGGAAAAAGACGGAAAAATTCATATAGATGAATCGGACCAAAGCCCTATAAGAGCCAAGAATATTATAATTCAAGAAACAACTATCAAGGTAATAGACAAAGATGGAAGACTATCTATAGCCCTTGAAGGAGAAGGTAGTGGAGTTTTTATAACTAATGGAGTAGCAAACAATATGAAATGGGTAAAGGAATCAAGAAAGGGTAAGACCTTCTACTATGATGAATCTGGAAAGGAGATTATACTCAATCCAGGGCATACATGGGTTCAGATTGTAGGTACGAAAACTACTGTTGAAATAGAATAAGGAGGCAATATGAATAAGAGAGATTTGATATCTAAGGCATTAGAGGCAAAGAAGATGGCTTATGTACCTTATTCAAAATTCCATGTAGGTTGTGCTCTAATAACTGAGGATGAAGAGATTTTTACAGGCTGTAACATTGAAATCTCATCCTATTCACCTACTATTTGTGCTGAGAGAACGGCTATTTTCAAAGCCATTTCTGAAGGCCATAGAAGAATTAAGGCAATTGCTGTAGTCGGAGATTCGGACCATACTTTTCCTTGCGGAGTATGTAGACAGGTAATAAGGGAATTTGGTAAGGATGCTAAAATAATCATAGCCAATTCTGAGGATGATTATGAGGAATATACTTTAGATGAGTTGCTACCCCATAGCTTTGGACCAGAAGATTTGGAAGAGAATAAGGAGAAATAAGATGTATAAATCGGGATTTGTAACGGTTATTGGAAGACCTAATGTAGGAAAATCAACTTTATTAAATCAAGTTATAGGGGAGAAGATCTCTATCATATCTGATAAGCCACAAACTACAAGAAATAAGATATTGATGGTATATACAGAGGACGACTTTCAAGTGGTGTTTTTGGATACCCCTGGAATTCAAATGCCTAAGAATAAATTAGGGGATTATATGCTAATGATATCCAAGAGCACCTTAGAAGAAGTGGATGTTATAGCATTTATGGTAGATGAAAGCCAGGAGGTAGGCAAGCTTGACAAGTATATATTGGAAGAACTTAAGGGCATAAAGACTCCTATAGTTCTTCTTATAAACAAGATAGATAAACTAAATGAAGAAGAGATTCTAGCTCTTATTAAGAAATATGATAATATGAATATGTTTAAGGAGATTATTCCTATATCTGCTATGAATAATGAAAATATTAATAGGTTTATTGCAGTGCTAAAGGAACTCCTTCCTGAGGGGCCGCAATATTTTCCTGATGATATGATAACAGACCAACCTGAGAAGTTTATAATAGCAGAGACTATTAGAGAAAAGGCATTATTAAACCTTGATGAAGAGGTACCTCATGGGATAGCAGTTGGTATAGAAGGTATTAAAGAGCGTGCCGATAAGGATATGATAGATGTTTTCGCTACTATCTACTGTGAAAAGGAATCTCATAAGGGAATAGTCATTGGCAAGAAAGGTGCTAAATTGAAGGAAATAGGTAAGACAGCCAGGGAGGATATAGAGAAACTTCTAGGGAGTAAGGTTAATTTACAGCTTTGGGTAAAGGTTGAAAAAAATTGGAGGGAAAGGGATAACAAGGTTAAGTATTTTGGTTATAAATAGCAAGTAGTTAGTGGGGTTTAAGATGATAAAAACACAGGGAATTATACTTTCGGAGATAAGGTTTAAGGAGAGTAGTAAAATACTAAATGTATATACAAAAAGGTTAGGTAAGATTTCTCTTATGGCCCAAGGAGCATATAAACCTAAGTCTCATTTATTAGCTGCAACACAGCCCTTTGCACATGTTGATTTTCAGTTAAGGGCTGGTCGAAACTTCTATTATATTTCTGGGGCAGATCTAATTAATTCTTTCTATTCCATCAGGGGAAATGTAGAAAGGCTTACTTATGGGTTTTATCTCTTGGAACTTTTGGAAAAATCAACTCCGGATGAAGAACAAAATGAGAAACTATTTTTGCTTCTTGAAAAAGGATTAGGCTACTTGTCCGGTATAGATAAGGACTATTTGAAGTTTATTGTAGCTTATGAATTAAAGTATATTTCCTTCATAGGATATAGACCACACTTGGAGAATTGTGTTGTATGTAATAAGAAATTAGAAGGAAAAGTAAAGTTTAGTACGATTTTAGGTGGAGTTTTAGGATTTTGTTGTATATACAATGACATTACAGCTAAGAATATAAACAATAGTTTATTATCCTCTATGAACAAGCTATTGTATTCCACCTTTGAAGAACTAGCATCCTTGAACCTTAATAAGGACATTCTCAATAGTATTCATGATATAATGGTGAATTATATACTAAATTGCATAGAAAGACGGGAATTCAAGTCCCTAAGTTTGTTAAAAACCTTAATTGGTACCTAATACTGGAATTAAGCTATTGACAGGAAAAAGAATCTTTGTTAGATTTAAGTAATGAAGATATTGCCTAGCAATTTCATCATACAAGTGAAATCAGGTGGAAATATGCGCCTCGTTATTATGAGAATAATATTATGCTAAGACGAAGAGGTTTTTGGTAATTGTTTTTTAGAGAGTCTGGGATGGTGAGAGCCGGATAAATTAGTTGCTAAAATAGGAGCTTCTGAGTATAAAATTTTGAGCGAGTACCTCTACGGTATTAAATAGGGTGGAACCGCGGAAGTAAACTTTCGTCCCTATGAGATGTAGAGGTTTTTTGTATTTTTGAGTAAAAGAGGAGGAGTTATTATGTTATTTCAGGAAATGATGCTGAAATTACTTAATTATTGGGGAGAAAAGGGATGCCTAATATTGGAGCCTTATGACGTTGAAAAAGGTGCAGGAACCATGAGCCCACATACGTTTTTGAGAACCCTTGGTCCTGAACCATGGAATGTGGCTTATGTTGAACCTTCACGGCGGCCTGCTG
>CAZTEN010000199.1:0-4077 GCA_964612495.1 uncultured Tissierella sp.
CGATGGTACTTGGTTGGTAACGACCTGGGAGAGTAGGAAGTCGCCAGGCTTTATATATAGAAAGAATAGAAAATCCTTATTTTGATGAAATAAGGATTTTTTTGTTGTATATGAAACTACTTTGAGATCTAAATTATAGGTTTGTTAAATCTATGTAAGTATAGTATAATTTTAATGTTGAAATATTAGAATGGAGTAAAATAATGGAGAAAATTAAAGATTTGTTTAGATTCAAAAACAAGTATTTGGAAAAGGCTTTTGTGATGATTATAATATCAGCCTTAAGCTTCTTATTAATGACAATTACTTTTATTTTTTCTAGTGCTATGTGGAATATGGATTTGTTCATTAGCTATTTCAAAAGTGAATTGTTACTTTTAATGAATTTCATACCTATATTCATATTCATGGTCGTATTGTATCTGATAGTCAATAGACTATGGATAAGCTTTTTATTCAGTTCATTTTTCTTTCTGCTTATGTCTATTGCTAATAAATTTAAGCTCTACTATAGAGACGAACCATTTTGGTTTATGGATATAAAGCTTATAAGGGAATCTATGGATATGAAAGGAAAATATAGTATCACCCTATCAAAGAATATGGTAATTATTTTTATAGGTTTAGTATTGATAACAATGGTTCTGAAGTTATTTATGGATTATCGGCAGGAGTCAAAGAAGGCTAGGATGATTATACTCGTAAGCACACTATTAGGGTGTTATATAATTTTTAGTGGTCCTTATTTTAATTCAAAGGTTTATGCAGAATTGGGGGATAAGTCCCTAATAAACATTTGGTCGCAATCACAACAGTATCAATCTAAGGGCTTTGTTTACCCCTTTATATATAGTATGATACAAGTCCTAGATCCTGAAATAGAGGGCTATAATGAAGAAGAAGCAATAAATCAATTATCTAAATATAAGTATAAGGATATATCAGAAGAGAGAAAAGTAAATGTAATCTCTATAATGCTTGAAGCCTATAGCGACTTTTCTGAATTCGATACAATAGATTTTAAGAGGGATCCATATGAATATTTTCATATGCTTCAAAAAGAGTCTATAAGCGGGAACTTGGTTACTAATATATTTGGTGGTGGTACTATTGATACTGAGAGAGCTTTTCTTACGGGATACTACAATCTCCCAACCTTTGTAAAACCTACTAATTCTTTTTTATGGTATCTAAAAGACCAGGGTTACGTTACTGAAGCTATGCATCCAATTTATGGATGGTTCTATAATAGAAGAAATGTCAACTCCTATTTGGGCTTTGATTCATTTGATTACTATGAAAACACATATTCCCAAGTAAGTGAAGAGTATCTTCAGGATATAGATTTCTTTGATTATATAATAGAAGGTTATAAAGTCAATAAAGAAAACCCATATTTTAATTTTTCGGTTACCTATCAAAATCATGGACCCTATGATGGAAACTATTATGAAGAAAATCAGTTTCTAATAAGACAGGAGAACTATGATGATAAAACTATCAACATGTTTAACAACTACTTAGCTGGTATAAATAGGACTGATGAGGCAATAGAAAAGCTTATCGAGTTTTTTAAATCAGAAGACCAACCCGTTATAGTAGTATTATTTGGGGATCATAAACCTTGGCTAGGAAACAATGATATTGGTTATAAGATGATGGATATAAATATAGATTTTTCTAATGAGGAAGGCTTTCTAAATTATTATGAGACCCCTTTTATTATATGGGGCAATGATGCTGCTAAAAGTATTCTTGAAAGTGACTTAGTAGGGGAAGTAAATGACATTAGTCCCAATTTCCTTATGGCAGAGTTGTTCAATGCTCTTGGATGGGAAGGAAACGATTATATGCAATACATTCAAGATCTTAAGAATTATTATGATGTGAATCATGAGGTTTATTTTAAGGAAAATGATGAATATACTACTGAATTGTCTCTAGAAAACAAGAAGCGTTATGAAGAATTCTTGAATGTAGAATATTATCACAGTCATAACTATAAGAAAAAGACAGATTAAACTTAAGATGCAGTCCAGCCAAGTCTATTTGTGAAACCAGAATTGTGCTGGACTGATTTTTTGACTTTATCAATGATTAGATATACAATATATTGCAGAAAAGTACAAAAGGAGATGTTTATGGTAAATAGAATAATCGTAATTGGTGGGGGAGCATCAGGTATGATGGCTGCCATAATTGCAAGAAGAAAAGGCTCTGATGTAATCCTCCTAGAGAGAAATAATCGAGTTGGTAAAAAACTTTTAACCACTGGCAATGGGAGATGTAACTATACTAATCTTAACTTAAGTATAAATAATTATCATGGACATAATCCTAGTTTTGCAGAAGAAGCATTATCTGAATTTAATGTGGATAAGACCTTGGAGTTTTTCGAGTCCTTGGGGATAACTCCTGCTGATGAGGATAATGGAAAAGTATATCCCTTATCTTTTCAAGCATCCAGTATGCTTGATGTATTAAGGTTTGAAATGGAATTTCAAGGGGTTCAAGTAGTTACAGATGCCTTTGTATCGGATATTACTAAGAAAAATAATTTTAAAGTAAAACTTAAAGATGGTCGATTGTTTCACTCAGATAAGGTAATTCTTGCAACAGGAGGCATGGCTATGCCCGTAAGTGGGTCAGATGGTACAGGATACTCATTTTCGAGGTCCTTGGGTCATACAGTAAGAGATACATTTCCCGGTCTTGTTCAGTTAAAGTTAGAAGGAAATATGTTCAAGCAGATAAATGGGGTTAAATTTATTGGTCGTGTCGGTATATACCATAAAAATAGATTAGTAGTAGATGATAGTGGCGATATTCTATTTACAGACTATGGAATATCAGGGCCTCCTATCCTTCAAATAAGCAGAAAAGCAATTGAACTTATGAATATGGATCTTGAGGCTGAGCTTAGAATATCTATAATTAGCTCAAAGTCTAAGTATGAAATCAAGGATTATCTCATTAGACGATTTAAAAATCTATATATGAAAAGTATGGATGAGGCACTTGTGGGTATGATTAATAAAAAGCTTATAATCACTGTTTTAAAGGAACTTTCCATAGATAAAGATATTAAGGCTTCAGATATTAGTATTGATCAAATAGATGGTCTTGCTGGATTATTAACTTCTTGGTCTTTTAAAATCATTGGTAACAAGGGGTGGGGACAGGCACAAGTGACAGCAGGTGGCGTGAACACAGATGAAATCCATAGTAATACAATGGAATCAAAATTGGTTAAGGGGCTTTATATAATAGGTGAGCTTTTAGATATAGATGGTGACTGTGGGGGATTTAATCTCCAGTGGGCATGGTCATCGGCCTATCTTGCAGGAATGAATGCATCTATTTAAATGTTTCAATTTTTTGCTAAATGTGTTATTATTGTATTCGCAATAGTTATTTTAACTAAAATTGGGAGATAAATATGTTTGGATTAAATAGAAAACTAAAGGAATTAGAAGATAACAATAGTCCTATAAAGGTATCCCTAGTTGGAGCTGGCCTAATGGGCAAGGGTCTAGTAAGCCAGTTGATGCTAGTTAAGGGAATAATGCCATCCTTAGTAGTGAGTCATAAGATAAGGGATGCTCTAGAAGCCTATACCTTGGCAGGAGTATCAAGAGATGATATAAAGGTTGCTAGAACTCTAGAAGAAATAAATGTAGCTTTAGAAAAAAATCAGTTTGTTGTAACGGATATAACAGATTACGCTAGCAAAGCTAATTTAATCGATGTAGTAGTGGACGCTACAGGAGTTCCTGATGCAGGGGCAGAAATAGCCTTCGATGCTATATTGAATAAAAAGCATATAGTTATGTTAAATGTTGAGGCTGATGTAGTAGTTGGCCCTATATTAAATAAATTGGCTAAAAGCGCAGGTGTTGTATATACTGGTACAGCAGGTGACGAGCCTGGTTCGGTGATGGAAATAGTCGACTTCGCTGAAGCAACTGGTTTTGAGGTCCTAGCAGTAGGTAAAGGAAAGAACAATCCTATCGACTATGATGCCACTCCTGAGTTGGTAAAAGACCAGGCATTAAAATCTAAGTTAAAACCTTTAAG
>CAZTEN010000200.1:0-4074 GCA_964612495.1 uncultured Tissierella sp.
GATATATGGCCAAATACCTGGGGTAACAGACAGGGAATACTATACAAATAGCTTCCATGTGCCTGTATACTATAAGACTACGGCTTATAGAAAGATAATGCTAGAGGCTCCATACCATGAGTTGACAAATGCAGGACACATAACATATGTAGAGGTAGATGGGGACCCTACTATGAATTTAGAGGCCTTTGAGAAGATTATAAGAGTCATGAAGGAGTCTGGAATTGGATATGGGTCTATCAATCATCCAGTTGATAGGGATCCCGTATGCGGCTATACTGGAATAATCGGAGATACTTGCCCTCAATGTGGTAGAGAATCAGGTGATATAGGTTTCCATAGAATTAGAAGGATTACAGGTTATTTAGTTGGAACTTTAAATAGATTTAACGATGCGAAAAAGGCGGAGGAACATGACAGGGTTAAACATTTCTCATTTGCAAATAAGTAAAAATACTATTCGAGTAGCAGGAATTCTAGAAGAGTCCATAGTAGATGGACCTGGTGTAAGGCTTGTAGTATTCACCCAGGGTTGTAAACACCAATGTACTGGCTGCCATAACCCTGAAACCCATGATTTTTCTGGGGGCTATGATATAGTTATAGAGGAGATTCTGACTAGGTTAAAAGAAAACCCTATGATTGACGGAATAACTCTAAGTGGAGGGGACCCTTTTGAGCAGGCCGAATCCTGCAGTATATTGGCTTCAAGGGCAAAGGTCTTAGGATATAATGTGGTAGCATATACAGGATATACCTATGAAACTCTTCTTAAAAATCAAAAGCATTTACAGCTACTTCAATATGTGGATATACTTATTGATGGAAGATTCGAAATAGAGAAGATGGACCTGACTTTAGCTTTTAGAGGCTCTTCTAATCAGCGGATCTTATATATGCAGGAACAAAAGGATAAAAAGGAACTAACCCCTCGGGAGGGAATATATGCTACAGAAACTTTGGGAAATAGTATATGAAAGCAAACTAGAGGTAGAAGAAATTCTTAATACAGCAAAAGAGGGACAAGTTCTTCAAGCCCATTTAATCCACGGAAAGATTGAAAACTTTAATGCTTACAATCTACTCTATCATGGGGATAATATTTCAGCCATAGTCGATTTATTAAAGAGAGGATATAAAGGCAAACTGGATTTAATCTATATAGACCCACCCTTCTACACTATGAATGATTACATTAAAAGAGTCGAGTTAGAGCTTAATGGTGAAAGAAAGGTTATAGAATATAAGGCTTATAGCGATGTATGGAATAGCTTTGAAGAGTATTTAAAGATGCTTTCCATAAGGTTAATCATGATGAAGGAGTTAATGTCTTCTAGGGGTAGCATCTACCTTCATGTTGATTTTCGAACTGTACATTATCTGAAGGTTATTATGGATGAGATCTTTGGAGTGGACAACTTTATAAATGAGATAATTTGGTCCTATAAGTCAGGTGGAACCAGCAACAGATATTTTTCAAGAAAGCATGACTCCATCTTGTTCTACTCTAAGACAAAGGATTATATATTCAATCCCGTGAAGGAAAAATCCTACAACAGAAAATATAAGCCATATAGGTTTAAGGGTGTAGAGGAGTTTCAGGATGAGTTGGGCTGGTATACTATGGTAAACTCTAAAGACGTATGGCAAATCGATATGGTTGGTAGAACATCTAAGGAGAGAGTAGGATATGAAACTCAAAAGCCCGAAAAGCTTTTAGAGAAGATAATTTTAGCATCTAGTAATGAAAATTCTATAGTAGGGGATTTTTTCTCAGGCAGCGGAACTACTTTGTCTGTAGCTCATAGGCTTTGTAGGCAGTGGATTGGCTCAGATATGAGCAATTCTTCCTTGCTTACAATTAAGAAGAGAATGAGTTATACTAACTATTTGGAGTTTAACTTTGGAAACTATGAAAATTTTGGAGACCTTATTTTAGAAACTAATAAGACATTAAATAATAATACCAGTGGATTTAAGTTAGCTTTAAAAGAGTACAAACCTAATATGGAAAGTCTTAAGTTTACCAAGAAAAATAGGATTTTAGTGGAGGAGGTCTTATATAAGGATTCTTTAGTTCTAGTGGATTATATAGCTATAATCAGACTTAAGGATAATTTCCTTATTTATGAAGATTTTACAACTAGGGATAAGACAAGAATAGATACAGACTTTGAAATCCATTTTAATGATGAAAATCTAGGTCTTATTGTAATAGATATATTTGGCAATAAAATTTTTAAAAAGCTAAAACTTTTGGTAAATATTAATAAATAATTGCTTGTTTAAATTGCATTATTGGGGTACTATAGTCATATACCAATTTACTTTAAGGAGGCTGAATTAAATGAGTGATAAGCACGAACATTGCGGAAATTGCGGTTGTAATCACGACCACGACCATGACCATGGTGAAGCGGATATAATCTATCTTACTTTGGATGATGATTCGGAGTTAGAGTGTGAAGTATTAGGAATATTCGAAGTAGAGGATAAGGAATATATAGCTCTTCTACCTGTTGGTGAAGAGGAAGTGCTTCTTTATGGCTACAAGGAATTAGAAGATGAAGAATTCGACCTTCTTTCAATAGATGATGAAGAGGAATTCGAAGTCGTTTCAGAGGCATTTTATGCCCTATTTTCAGATGATGAAGATTTCGAAGATGACTTCGAAGAAGAGGAAGAAGACGAGGAATAATTATAAAAGTATCTTGCTAAGCAGGATACTTTTTTCCTATAGTTTTTTATGACAAAAGCAAAGTATTAGTAAGAGGTGTAAAATTGTTTAAGCTGATTGCATTGGATTTAGATGGAACCCTATTAAATGACCAGAAGACAATACCTAATGGCAACCTGGATTTTATTAAGGATGCAATTCTAGCAGGCTATGAGATAGTCATTGCAACGGGAAGAAGGTACTACTCCGCTAAGGAATTGACTTCGGAAATCCCAAATGAAATGGTTATATTAGCCAATAATGGAAATATCATTAGAAACTCAGTTAGTGACAAGATTATCCTTAATAAATTTATGGATAAGGATGATGCCATAAGAGTTTTAAAATTAGGTAAGAGCTTAGGCTTAAATCCTATAGTTCATGTGGATTATTATGAAGATGGGGTTGATATTCTGGTGGAGAAAGAAACTTGTGAGGGTGAGTACTCGTCCTTTTTTAGGAATATAAATCGATATAAAATCATTTCAGCTGAAGACTTATTATATCAGGATAGGGTACTGGCTATAGTATATCCTGGGTTTAAATCCAGATTGTTAGATTTTTATAAAAAGCTAAATGATAACTACCCCCAAGCCTACAATTCTCACATTCTGGATAATATTCAGATGGCAGAGGCTTTGTTAGAGATTATGAATCCATTGGGCAGCAAATGGAAGAGTCTGGTGGAATATGCGGACTCTAAGGGCATCAAACCTGGGGAAATCATAGCAGTAGGGGATGATAATAATGACCTGGAGATGATTCTTAATGCAGGTTTAGGTATCTCCATGAAAAATGGAAGTAAGCTTGTGCTTGAAGCAGCAGATCTAATAACTGAAAGGGATAACAACCACTCAGGAGTAGCGTATGAGCTTAGAAAGGTCTTAGGATTATAATTAGAGGTGAAAGTTTGGAAGTTTACAACACATATTCAAAGTATTTGCAAGAAAGGTATGGTGAAAAGGTATATAAACTGCCTATTAAATTACCAATTACTTGTCCAAATAGGGATGGTAGCTTAAGCAAGGGAGGATGTACCTTCTGCGGAGAAGAGGGTGGATCCTTCGAAAATTTGCCTGATTGTATGAGTGTTAAAGACCAGATTGGGAAAAATATGTTATATATAAGAGAAAGGTATAAGGCGAAGAAGTTCATAGTCTATTTTCAAAATTTCTCAAATACCTATATGTCATTGGAGGATTTCAAGAAATATATAAAGGATGCAATAGTAGATGATATAGTAGCTATCTCAATTTCTACAAGACCTGATTGTATTAATGATGAAGATTTAAAATTTCTTGTTGAAATTAAAAATAATATGGGTATAGATATCATAATTGAATTGGGGTTGCAGTCGG
>CAZTEN010000201.1:0-3994 GCA_964612495.1 uncultured Tissierella sp.
TATCCTGATTCATATGATTAGCACGATTCATTTTGTAACCTCCTTGCCCTGACCCCACCCCCCAGGCGGGGGGTCTATAATTAAATAATAAACCCTTGAACAATTTCTGTCAAGGGTTTATTATTTAAACTACTCTATTCTTAAGTCTTTTTATGTCTACTTCATGAATTCCTATGATTTCCTTTATTGCTTGATTTTCTTCTAATAATGTATCTAGTTTATTGTTAACTTCCTCTTTAAACTCTGTTAAAATAGCAGTTTGATCCCATACCGCATCCAACTTTTTGATAATTTCTCTCTGACCATCCTCTAGGGTGGTCATCCTTGAGTTAAGTGACTTTTGACCTTCTTCTAATGACTTTTGACCTTCTTCTAATGACTTTTGACCTTCTTTAAGTCCATTTATATCTGTCCTTAGCGCACCTAATTCCTCAAGTACTATTCTTTGGAATTCTTCGTTAGTCATTACATTACCTCCCTTTTAATCACGAGATATTCTTTAAATATATTATACTATGCAGAACATAGGTTTGCAACATAATATTAATTATTATTAAATAAATTATAGATTCTGCTTTGATGCTACAATACCTTTTACAACTTCCCCTGCAATAATCAGTCCTGCTACCGATGGTACAAAGGCTACACTTCCCGGAATTTGTCTTCTTGAGGTGCAAATTCTTTCAGTTCCCGGTGGACATACGCACTTGGTCTTGCAATTGTTCTCTTCATTATCAGCCGGCTTTATTGGTGGCTCCTGTGAATATACAACCTTAAGGGACTCAATACCTCTTTTTCTCAACTCATGCCTCATTACCCTTGCAAGAGGGCAAATAGAGGTCTTATATATATCCGCTACCTCTAATCTGGTCGGATCCAGCTTGTTTCCTGTACCCATACTACTGATTATCCTTACATTGGATGCTTTTGCTTTTTCTACTAGTAAGAGCTTAGAGGATACTGTATCTATTGCATCTACTATGTAGGAAAAGCCTGATACATCAATATCATCAGAGGTTTCGGCGGTATAGAAGGTCTGATATATGTCCACCTTGCAATTTGGATTAATCTCCAATATCCTATCTCTCATAACTTCAACCTTAGGCTTACCAATGGTTTTTCTTGTAGCTATAAGCTGTCTATTTAAATTAGTTAAACATACCTTGTCATCATCTATTACGGCTATATGCCCAACTCCACTTCTTACCAAAGCCTCTACTGTGAAGGACCCTACTCCTCCTATACCAAATACTGCAACACTGGCACTTTTTAGTTTTTCTATTCCTTGTGGCCCAAGTAACATCTCTGTTCTTGAAAATTGATTCATTTATTTATCTCCTTCTAATACTTAAAATCGACAAAACCAACTTAAGAAAGTGAGCCTTTAATCGGGTTTTCTATCGGACTTGCTCTATCTGCATAAATGAATATTATTACAGTAGAATTATATCTTTTTTCTAGACCTACTTCCTCTGTTATAGGAGTAGGGGATTGAACTTCCGCCGGTGCTTCTATTTGACTATTAGTTGTAACTGCATTTTGGTCCTCTTCGTTATAGGGCATGATATACATTCTAATCTTGTGACCGTCCACATTTCCACTTAATTCATAAGAATAATCATTCTCAAAGAATTGAACTTCTTTATCTTTAAAGAAAGCCCTATACTTTTCTAACAAGTCTTCTCTTGTGCTATTAGAAAAATAATATGCCTGATGGTAATCTTCACCAACTGCGATTACTCCTTCTACTTCTTCTACATCATAAAGTGGAATAAGGTCTTCAGGGAATGTTTCCGGAATTTCCTTAGAGACAATAGGCTCTTTTGCTTGTTCTTCATTTACCTTATCCTGTCCATTATCTGTCCCATTACCATTATTAGGTGTATTTGTAGTACAGCCTGATAATGAAGCTAATACTAATAAAGCTATAATCAAAATCTTGAATTTTTTCATTTTACCCTCCTAAATACTTAAAGTAACATTTGAACATTACTCTTAGTATTAATATTTAGGAGGGTTTTATACTTTTTAGTCCGTTAAATATCTAATAAATTTCTCTTGTATTCCGCATATAGGCCTCTCATCTCATCCATCATGGTATAGATTTTCTTCTGTAAATCGGATACAGTTTGGTAATCCTCTGCAGCAATTGCTTCCTTTATGGCTTTGAACAAGCTCTTTTTACTGTAGCTATCCTTTACAAGTTCAATTCTTAAGTCTCTAATCTTCATCCAATTGGATATGTCTAAATCCGATGAATTACTAGGGTCATGTAGAGCCTTGGTATTTTTAATTTCCTTAAATAAATCAGGAAGTATTCTATGCTCTATTTCTGTAACCCACTTGTTGATAGCGGCTACAGTAAAGCTTCTTATGATCTTATCGCTTATTACATCGCCCTTCTTCAAGACAGCTGTTTTTTCCTTGTATTCCTCAAAGGCTGAGATATTTTCATATACTGTTGAAGGAACCTTGCCAAAGTATTTATCTCTTTCTTCATCGGTAAAATCGTCGAATACATCTATCTCGCTTCTATATGCTCTATCCTTTTGAAGATAAATTGCATCTTCACCAGGCTCCTTTGAAAGCTCATTCAATAACTCAGCTTCACTTCTATTGTTCTTAATGGCATATTCAATTCCATCGTTCATACTCATTAGCATAGTTGCAATACAAAGGAAGGTATTAGTATGTGGGTTTGGAGACCTCAGTTCAAATCTGGTTGCCAATGGATTGTTCTCATCCCTTATTAGTCCCACCAATATAGTTCTGTTTCTTGAAGGCTGCTTTGTAGATTTACCTAAGGATGTAACTATGCATATTGGTGCCTCGAAGCCCTTCTTAAGCCTTTTAAATGCCTCGTTGGATGAGGTGATAAATGGGTTCATTACTTCATAATTGTTAAGTACACCCATAATAGCACCATACCCAAAATTACTTAAGTAGCTATCAGTAGTTGGATAGAATAGATTTACCATCTTTCCTGATTTAAGCTTAGCAGCAACTCCTAGATGAACATGCTCTCCACTTCCTGCAACACCTTGTATTGGCTTTGCAAGGAAGGTTACATCCATTCCATTCTTTCTAAATGTTTCCTTTACGATTTTCTTTACAAGCAACTCATTGTCTCCGCATTGGACCGCAGTTGAATATTTCCAGTCGACTTCAAGCTGTTCCATAATACCCGAAAGGGAACCATCGGATTGTAATCTTGCTTTTATTCCACCCGCTTCCTTATGTCCCATTTCCGGATTCAGACCGTATTTTTCCATCATTTGTGGGGATTGTTCAAGGGCAGTTCGTACAGCACCTCTGGTCTTTGCCCAATACTGCTCATGAAGTTCTTGAGATGTGCTAAGCTCTTCAATATCCCTCATATCGTTAGGAGTCATTACCCAGAATTCCAATTCTGTAGCTGCAGTTATTCTGATCTCAGCAATATCATCCTTAGTAAATCCAAATCCATCTAAGCACCCCGGCTTTTCATCAATTAGCTTAAGGGTATTTTCCTTGAAGAATTTAACTGCATTTAATAGTATATGTCTTGAATCCACTGCTACTCCATCGTGGTATAAAAAGCTTGGTATCTTAATTGTTCCTACCGGAAGGTTGGTATCCTCGTCTATATTTTCATAGTTATAATCGATAAACCAGTTGCAATTTAAATCTGCCTTTAAATCGATCTTTGCATTATCAAGGCTGGCGATTGTAGGTAGGTATACTGAAGACCCATCTGTTTGTACTGCAATACCGTTTAGGAAAGCATCCAAATCCTCCAGAAAAATCCTCACAGGAATCTTTTCTTCTGTTTCGTGTCCTATTAAATCTATTCCTGAAAGGGATACAAATTTTATTTCACTGTGCTCCTTTAATATCTCAGTTAAGTCTTTCTTATTATGCTTTTCTTTTTCTATGACATAAACTAAGTTTTTGCTCATTGGTTAATCAACCCTTTCAAATATTCTAAAATATCACTTTATCCTTAAATTTTATT
>CAZTEN010000202.1:0-1127 GCA_964612495.1 uncultured Tissierella sp.
TAAGTTTTTTAATCATATTTCTTCCTAAGCTGCTCTTTGGAAGCATACCCTTTACTGCTAATTCAATAACCATTTCTGGTTTTTCTTGGATTAGCTTTGAGTATGAAACATATCTGTCTCCACCAGGATATCCTGTATGATAGAAATGAGTTTTTTGTTCTAATTTCTTACCAGTTAATTTAATCTTATCTGCATTAATTACTATTACATAATCGCCTGTATCAACATGGTTAGTGTAAATCGGCTTATTTTTTCCACTTAAGATATTGGCTATTTCAGTTGCTAATCTGCCTAGCACTTTATTTTCAGCGTCAACTACATACCATTTTCTTTCTACTTCGTTAGCTTTCGCCATGTAGCTTTTCATTAATTTCACTCCCTTAAACTATCGTATCAGGTGTCACTCAAAAAGTTTCCGGGCTCTTTTTTAAACACTCTTATATATTCTAATACATGTATTTATCAATGTCAAGATGAATTTGCTCATAATATACTTTTTCTAAAAAGAGTCCACATGGTGGGGCGGTTTTACATGCAGCGTCCCTGTTTTTAGCTTCTAAAATCTTCAATATATCTTTAGGTTCTTTTCTCTTATTTCCAATGACGATTAGAGTTCCGACTATATTCCTTACCATATATTTTAAGAAGGAGTTTCCTTCTATAGTTATCTCAATAATTTTACCCTGTCTATATATATTTATTTCATATATAGTGCGTATGGTATCCTTAACTATAGAGCCTTTGTTCATAAAGCTTTCAAAATCATGTTCTCCTATTAAATATTCAGCCCCCTGTTTCATCCTGTCTATATCAAGATCATATTTATAATGAAGAGAATAATATCTATGAATGGGACTTGGCATATTACCATTGTATATTATATATCTGTACCTTTTCCTAGTAGCACTGAATCTTGAATGAAAATCCACATCTACTTCCATGGAATCAATTATTGCAATATCATCAGGAAGTACGTTATTAAGTACTGTTTTAAACCTTTCTCCCGGTATGGTTGAATTGGTTAAAAAATTTGCAACTTGGCCAAGTGCATGAACTCCTCCATCGGTTCTACCTGAGCCAATTAGCCTTACTATTTCACCTGTGATTTGTCCGATGGATTTTTCTAT
>CAZTEN010000202.1:1137-3867 GCA_964612495.1 uncultured Tissierella sp.
TCTTGAACGGTTACAGCATTCTCCTGATTCTGCCAACCAGAATAATTGGTTCCATCATATTCTATTATAAGTTTTATATTCTTCATAAATCAATATACCTAGTAGATACAATTAAAGCAAAATAAATAATCATAGAAGTCATAACTACTATATCCATTTTCTTAAGTCTTAACTCGTTTAGCCTTGTTCGGTTTTCTCCTCCTCTATAGCATCTCGCCTCCATTGCTGTTGCAAGCTCATCTGCTCTTCTAAAGGCGTTTATAAATAACGGTACAAGTAAGGGTATCAGGTTCTTTGCACGGTTTAATATATTTCCTGATTCAAAATCAGCCCCTCTTGCCATCTGTGCCTTCATAATCTTATCCGTTTCTTCTAATAGGGTTGGAATAAACCTTAGTGCTATTGTCATCATCATGGCTAATTCATGGGCTGGAAGTCCTAGCCTTTTAAATGGATTTAATAGTTTTTCAATACCATCCGTAAGTGCTATAGGGGATGTAGTCAATGTCAAAAGGGATGTACCGGTGATTAAAAATATAAGTCTTAATGCCATAAAGGCTGCAGTATATAATCCTTCTTTGCTAACCGTAAGAGGCCCTATATAGAATAGCACTTCACCTTTAGTCATAAAGACGTTAACAGCTAAGGTAATCAGTATAATAAATACTAAGGGTTTAATTCCCTTTAAGATAAATTTAAAAGGTAATTTAGCAACTTTGATGACAGTTCCTATAAAGAGAACTATAAATATATATGGAAGGAAGTTATCAATAAGAAAAAGTGAGGCTATAAATAATCCTATAATTATAATTTTAATCCTAGGGTCAAGTTTATGGACTATAGAATCCCCAGGAAAATATTGTCCAATAGTTATATCCTTAAGCATCTTGTTTTCTCCTTAAAAACTTCAGTAGTTCTTCTTTTGCTTCTTCTACAGTTAAGATATCATCATCTATATCATTGCCCTTTTCCTTGAATCTTCTCATAAACTTAGTAATCTGTGGAATACCAAGTCCTATTTTTTCTAACTCAGGTGCTCTCTTGAAAACTTCTCTTGTGGTGTCATCCATTACAAGTCTTCCCTTGTCCATTACGAGGATTCGGTCTACTAGTCTAGCAACATCTTCCATACTATGTGAAACTAAAATAATTGTTATACCTTCCTTTTTGAAAAGGTCTTTTATTTCATCCAATATTTCATCTCTTCCATAAGGATCAAGACCAGCTGTAGGTTCATCTAGAACCAATACCTTAGGCTTCATTGCAATTACTCCGGCAATTGCCACACGACGTTTCTGACCTCCACTGAGCTCGAAAGGAGACCTGTCCTTTAAACTTTCAAAATCTAAGCCTACTAATTCCATTGCATCCATAATTCTCTTATCAATTGCTTCATCATCTAGGCCTAAGTTTTTTGGACCAAAGGCTATATCCTTATATACGGATTCCTCAAATAGCTGATGTTCAGGATATTGAAATACTAGCCCCACCTTGTGCCTTACTTCTCTTAGAGAAACACCTTTTTCTGATGTATTTATACCATCTACTATTATGGTGCCACTAGTTGGTTTCATTAATCCATTTAAATGCTGAACTAAGGTTGATTTTCCAGAGCCTGTATGACCAATAAGACCTATGAAATCTCCTTCATTTATGCTTATATTCACATTGTCTAATGCCTTTTTCTCAAAAGGTGTATTAGGGTTATAAATATAGTTTAAATTTTTAATATCAATAATCATAGTATATCAACCAGCTCCTCAACGCTCAGTACATCATACTTTATATTTATACCCTCTTTTATAAGCTCATATACAAGCTCTGTAACCTGAGGAACATCTAATCCAAGACCTTTTACCTTATCCACCTGACTAAAAACCTCCCGTGGTGTGCCTTGAAGTGCTATTTCGCCCTTGTTCATGACTATAATCCGATCTGCATCTACAGTTTCTTCCATATAGTGAGTAATCAAAACTATAGTTTTACCTTCCACCTCATTTAGCTTCTTTATGGTTTCCATTACTTCAATTCTTCCATTTGGGTCTAACATAGCCGTGGGCTCATCAAATATTATACAGTCTGGATTCATAGCAAGAATTCCAGCTATTGCCACTCTTTGTTTTTGACCTCCAGATAGTAAATGTGGAGCATGTTTTTTATATTCTCTCATCTCTACAATTTCCAAGGCTTCGTCTACTCTTCTCCTAATCTCCCCTGGTGGAATACCTAAGTTTTCAGGACCGAAGGCAACATCTTCCTCTACGATTGTGGCTACAATCTGGTTATCTGGGTTTTGGAATACCATTCCAGCCTTTGATCTAACATCCCAGATTTTATCTTCATCTCTGGTATTAATACCCATTACTGTAACTTGACCGGAAGTTGGAAAAAGCAGTCCGTTCATCATCTTTGCCATAGTGGATTTTCCGGAACCATTATGCCCAAGTATACAAAGGAATTCTCCCTTTTTAATCTCTAAGCTTACATCCTTTACAGCTGTTTGTATACTATCATCTAAATATGATTTATATTCATATGAAACGTTCTCTAATCGTATCATAACTTCATCATTCATCTTAGTACCTCGGCTTTACAATCTATACTTTACCCCTAGAAACTACATATTTACATTAACTAATATAACACACTTTTTACTCAGTGAACAGTGAATAAGAAGCAAAGAACAATAAAAATTGTTCACTGCTTTACTTAAGCTAAAGCTAAGTAAAA
>CAZTEN010000203.1:0-3848 GCA_964612495.1 uncultured Tissierella sp.
TAATTGCTATGCAATTACCTCTGATATTTAAAAGAACTTAGGGATATAAATGTATTAAGAAGATTTTAGAAAGGAGATCATTATCTCCTTTAATTTTTTCATTTGGAATTTTACTTTTTAATTAATAATATATATATTTCAATCTATATTTAAATCTATTGGAGGAGTTGTAAAATATTGAATAATATAACGCAATCATTTACATTGACCTTGTTAGTTGGCTTAACAATGGGGCTTGGAAGTCTTTTGTCTTTTTTTGTTGCAGAAAAATATAAGAGTTTTTTCTCCATGTCCCTAAGTTTTTCAGCTGGAATAATGATATATGTATCTTTTATGGAAATACTTCCTGAAGGGCTCCATCTCATTGAAGAATATATGGGAGAAGGCTATGTTTGGGTAGCATTGATTTGGTTTTTCTTTGGAATGTTTCTAACGGCTGTAATCGAAAAATTCGTTCATACATTTGCCGGAAGATTTCATAGTCATAAAGACAATAATAAGCATAATAGTCATCGGCACCATGCTCATGAGCATGAAGACAGCCATCTTTCCAAACTTGGCATAATGTCTGCATTGGCTATAGGGATACACAATGTGCCGGAGGGACTCGCCCTGTTTACAAGCGGAATCAAGGATATGGCTTTGGCATATCCTGTTGCTCTTGCTGTTATCATTCACAATGTCCCACTTGCAGTGGCTATATCCGTTCCTTTGGTTTATTCAACAGGAAGCAGGAAGAAAGCATTCCTATATACAAGCCTAGTAGGTCTTATGCAGCCAATTGGAGCTATAATAGGATATATGCTTTTAGCAAACTTTCTTAACGATATGGTATTTGGTATATTGCTCAGCCTTGTAGCTGGAATTATGATATTTGTATCACTAGATGAATTACTCCCGGCTGCACAACAGGATGTAGATCATCATTTATCTGTATATGGTGCCGTTGCAGGAATGATAGTAATGGCCCTAGCACTCAGTTTTTTCGGACACTCCCATTAAAATAATAATGAGAGTGTTTTTTTGTCAGCCAATATCATAAATATAACTAGGCGAAGATATCACCCGCCTCGTTTCAGTGGTGTGAAGTAATTGCTAAGCAATTAACTCTGATATTTAAAGGAGGGATATAATGGATTTATCCGCAGGTACTTTAATAGCATTTTTAGGAGGATTGGTTTTGTTATTTTTTCTAGGAATGTTATTGCTTATTCCCATTAAGCTTATAATAAAGCTAATTTTCAACGGTATAATTGGAGGGGTAGTTTTACTTCTATTTAATTTAATAGGAGGTATATTTGGAGCATTTATTCCAATAAATCCGCTTAGTGCAATAATCGTTGGAATCCTTGGTGTCCCTGGGGTCATACTTTTACTTATATTACAAATTATATTGTAAGGGAATTTTATATCCTCCACCCATCCTTTGTAATAGTGTAAAAAGAAAATTATATACATTTTTGCGAATTTGCATAAAATTCAGAAATATGATAAACTATTAGATAATTAATAGAAAAGGTAGGTGTATCCAAATATGAGTAGCTACAAGATGAAAGTAGAATTAAGACAGGATGTAGGATCAAATAAGGTAAGAAAGCTGAGGAATAACAATATATTGCCTGGAGTTATCTATAGCAGAGGTAAAGATACAAAGGTAGTAGGAGTCAACAGTGCTGAGTTTATTAAAGTTTTTAAGGATGCTGGCTCATCTTCTATTATCTATTTGGACCTAAATGGAGAAAGCATTCCGGTTATTGCAAAGGATGTTCAAAGACATCCCCTTTCAGGACACGTAACTCACATTGATTTTCAGAGATTGAAGATGGATGAGAAGATTAAAATGAATATTCCTGTAGTTCTTTTAAACAGGGATAATATAAAGCTTCAGCCATCGCTTTTATTACAGCTTTTAGACCAGGTAGAAATTGAATGCCTTCCTTCCTATATTCCAAAAACAGCGGATATAGATGTAGAGGATATGGACTTCACAACGCCAAAATTTGTAAAAGATACTGATATCGCATCAATGGAAGGAATTACCGTATTAACTAATTTAGATGAACCTGTATGTTCCTTGTCTCCACCTGCTACAGGCAGCGGTGATGAAGATTTGGAAGTCGAAGAAGTAGAATCTAATGAGGAAATTACAGCCTAGAATAATATAACAATTTATGGGTAAAGATAAAGGACAGAATAATCTGTCCTTTTTTATGACCTAACCCGATTTATAGTATTTTTCTACAAATTGATGGTAGGTCAAACGCAATGAGCACCAAATCTATGGAGTGATAACGAGTAATAGATTTGAGTTGCGAAACTGTGATTTAAGCAGAAGGTTCTAATTAGAGTATTTAGGAGTTGAAGATATGGGAAAAATTCTTGCAGGATATCTATTTCCCCACCCACCTATAATAGTAGATGATATTGGCCAAGGTGAGGAAAAGAAAGCGATAAATACAATAAATGGGGTCAAAACTCTAGCAAAGGATATCGGAGAAAAGTCTCCGCCTACTATTATTATAATAACACCTCATGGACCTTTGTTTTCAGATGCAATATCCATCTCAATGGAGGATGAACTTAAGGGAGACTACAGAAAATTTGGCTATTGGGATATTAAACTACAATTTAAGAATAATAAGAGATTAGCCTATAATATTATCAAAAATGCTTTAAACAATCATATCATTATGGCACAAGTCAACAAAGATTTTGCAAGAGACCATAATATAGACTTAGACCTAGACCATGGAGCCTTAGTACCTTTATATTTTGTGGATAGAGAGCTTAAAGATTTTAAAATTATCCACATAACCTATGGGCTTTTGTCTCCTAAGGATTTATATATATTTGGAAAGGGAATTCAAGAAGCAGTAGAAGCCTCTGATGAAGATGCGGTTGTTGTGGCAAGTGGTGACCTCTCTCATAAGTTATCTGACCAGGGACCTTATTCCTATTCTCCATATGGAGTGGAATTTGATCAAAAGATTATTGAAATTCTTAAATCCGGTGATATGGAAAAGCTTGTGACCTTTGATTTAAGCTTAAGTGAAAAGGCTGGGGAATGTGGTCTTAGGTCACTTATGATAATGGCTGGTACTCTTGATAATAAGGAATTAAAAGCTGAAGTCCTTTCATATGAAGGACCTTTTGGTGTTGGATATGGAACTGCAAAATTTGAGGTCACAGGTGAAAAGCATAGGGATTTACTTAGTAAACTAGATGATAAAGAGAAAAGCCGGATTAAGGAAATTAGAAAAAATGAAGATGAATACGTAAGGCTTGCTAGAGAAAGTCTAGAGCATTATATTAAAACCGGCCAATACTTAAAGTTACCCGAGAACCTAAGTAAAGACTTACTAGAGCAAAGATACCCGGTATTTGTATCTATCAAGAAAAATGGAATGTTAAGAGGGTGTATTGGATCTACAGAGCCTCAAGAGAAGAATATTGCTATGGAAATCATAAAGTATGCTGTTAATGCAGGAATTAGAGATCCAAGATTTGATAGTATAGAGGAAGCTGAACTAGATAGATTAGTTTATTCTGTAGATGTATTGTTTAAGCCTGAACCTATTAGTTCTAAGAATCAGTTAAATCCTGAGAAATATGGGGTAATAGTAAGTAAGGGATATAAAAAGGGGCTCTTGCTACCCAATATTGAGGGGGTAGATTCTGTAGATGAGCAGATTGAAATAGCCTTAAGAAAAGCCGGAATTATGGAATATGAAGATTATACCATGGAAAGATTTGAGGTAATCAGACACAACTAAGAGGTGATAGAATAATGATAGAGGCAAGATACTATAAAAAGTCTTATAAGGATGAGGTACATTGCCTACTTTGTC
>CAZTEN010000204.1:0-3826 GCA_964612495.1 uncultured Tissierella sp.
CAAGCATCGTTGCGGCTGTGTGATGTCTTGTTACACAAGACTTATGATGCCTAAATCACCACCTCGTTGCAATAGTGTGTAGTCTTGCTACGCAAGACCTCTGATATTTAAACAATACTTAAATGGATGTGATTCAAATGGATTATATATATGAGGGAACTGTTTGTAGTGACCTAGATACCATTAAAAATTTTATAGATAGAACTCTAAATAACTTAAGCGATATTATAACCGATAGGGATATTATGTTCGATATAAAGATTATTTTGAATGAACTTATAGTCAATGGGGCCTTGCATGGAAACCAGTGTATAATATCTAAATGTGTAAGCTTAAAACTTGAAATGTTAGATAATATACTAACCATAGAGGTTGAAGATGAAGGAAAAGGAATAGACTATGACGTTTGCTCCTATGACCCTAAAGATTTAAAGACTTGGGGAAGAGGGCTTGTTTTGGTGAATGGGTTATCTGATGAATTTCACGTTGAAAGGAATAGGGTTGTATCCATAAAACATATCTGCTAGGAGGCATATAATATGAAAAAACGTTTATTTTTTTTGTTATTAGCTATTTTGCTTGGAGGATTACAGCTGAATGTATATGGAGAAACTACTTTTAATAAAGAAATGGAAGCGGTTATTTTTAAGGTTAAGAACCTTTTTAGTATCTCTGATGCCTACGATACCTTTGATTCCTCAATAAGCTCCTCTGGAAACAAGGTCTACTTTTATTTAAATTGGAGTGATTCCACAAATAAAATGGATAATATTAGTGTAAGCGCAGATTCAAAGGGAAATATCATATCCTTTAATAAATATAATCCTAACTATATTCAGCCTGATACAAAGTTGCCAAAATATTCTCAAAGTCAGGCACTTGAAATAGCAAAGGATTTCATTAAGAAGGTAGACCCTAACAATATAAGTAACATTAGATTAATTGAAAATAATGAACCTATCCGGTCTTTTGATAATGATTATGGGTTTAATTTTATAAGACTTGTAAATAGTATTCCTTATCCTGACAACAATATAAATATCAGCATTAATAAATTCACAGGAGAGATCAACAACTACTATGCAAATTGGGATAGGGATATAGAGTTCCCAAGTACAAGTGGTATTATCTCAATGGAAGCAGGAAAAGGAGCTTACCGGGATAAGATTGGTCTTGAATTAATCTATAAAAGCTCCTTTAGAACCTTTAAGGATATTACCACAGGCAAAGACACAAAGTACTTTTTAGCATATGGACCACTTGATGGTACAAAGGTCATAGATGCATTTACTGGAGACCAAATCAGTATTGGCTACTATGGTAACGGGGGTGCAGCTGAAGAAAAGGACATGGCAGCTGGTAGCAGTGTTATTACACCTGAGGAAAGAGCCGAAATAGATAAGCTCGTAGGAATAATGAATGTTGAGGACTTGGAGACTAAAGCTAGAGAAATACTGGGGCTAGATTCAGGTTATATACTACAGGGTAAAAATTTATTCAATGATTACAAAAATCCCGGAGATTATATATGGTCTATGTATTTCATAAAGAAGGTAGATAATGAAAGTCAGTCAGGAGATATATCCTTTAATGCTAAGACAGGAGAATTAATGAGCTTTTACAAATATAATATCCTTAATTCAAATTCTAAGCCTGTATTATCAAAGGAAGAATCACTTAAAATAGCTAAAGCTTACTTGGAAAAAGCTCAACCCTCAAGGGTAAATTCTGTAGAATTAGTTGAAGATAAGAGCAATGATGGAAAGTTAAATTATTTCTTTAGATTTATCCGAAAAATTGATGAAATATATGTTGAAACAGATGGAATAAGCATTGGAGTCGATGCAGTCAATAATGAAGTAAATAGTTATGGTCTTGATTGGTTTAGAGGAGAATTACCACCGAAGGGTAATACTATATCCATAGATAAGGCTTATGATATATTGTTCAAGGATATTGGATTTGAATTGAAATATGTTGCAATTTATGATTATGAGAAACCTGATGGTGAAAACAAGGAGATTAAATTGGTTTACGCAGTAAATACCAATAAGCCTTCTATAATCGAGGCACATTCCGGAGATATATTAGATTATTCAGGTAATCCATATAAAAAGAGTTCCGTAGTGGAATATACAGATATTAATAATTCAAATGCTAAAGAAGAAATTCAAACCTTAGCTCAGTATGGTGTAGCCTTTAGCTCAGATAAATTTATGCCAAAGGAAAAAACAAAGCAAAAAGACTTTATATATTTGTTATATAAGTCAATTAACTCCTATGGGGCTGAAAGAGAAACCGATATAGAAAAGATTTATGATGACCTTATTATAACCAATATAATTAGAGAGGGAGATAAAAATCCTGAAAGAATAATTACAAAGGAAGAAGCAGTGAAGTTTGTAATAAGGGCGATGAATTACTCTAAGGTAGCTGAAATACCGGATATATACGGTGAAATATTCAAGGATAGTAAGAGTATAGAAACTGACCTTAAGGGTTATCTGAATATAGCATATGGATTAGGTATAATAAAAGTTGATGCATCTAATAAAATTAAACCAAAGGCAGAGTTAAATCGTGAAGATGCAGCAAGTATAATATATAAATATATGTTCAATTAAAGGATGTAAAAAAAGGCGATCATTTGATTGCCTTTTAATATTTATTTTGTATTTGGGTAAAAGTATGATAAACTAATAAAGTTAATGACAAAAACGTACAATTTAATTTCTGCCAATACTTAAAACAAGAAGGGAAATGTTTAATGAATATTAAAAGAGAAGATGTAAGAAATATTGCTATAATAGCCCACGTAGACCATGGGAAGACTACCCTGGTGGATGCTCTATTAAAGCAATCAGGTACTTTTAGGGCCAATCAAGTAGTCGAAGATAGGGTTATGGACTCCAATGATATCGAAAAAGAAAGAGGAATAACTATTCTATCTAAGAATACTTCTGTTAACTACAAGGGTAACAAGATAAACATAATAGATACTCCGGGACATGCCGACTTCGGTGGAGAGGTAGAGCGTGTTTTAAAGATGGTAAATGGGGTTGTTTTACTTGTAGATGCATTCGAAGGTCCAATGCCCCAAACAAAGTTCGTATTGAAGAAGGCTTTGGATTTAAAACTTCCTGTAATTGTATCTATAAATAAAATTGATAGACCAGAAGCAAGACCAGATGAGGTTATAGATGAAATACTTGATTTATTTATTGAATTAGGGGCAGATGAAAAACAACTTGAATGTCCATTCGTTTTTACATCAGCAAAGATGGGAGCATCCTCCTTAGAGCCTGAAGTTTCAAATGAATCCATGGATATTTTATTTGATACAATAATGAATTATATTCCGGCTCCGGAGGGTGATGCCGAAGCTCCTCTACAGGTTTTAATCTCAACAATAGACTATAATGATTATGTTGGAAGAATAGGAATAGGAAAAATAGATAGAGGAAGCATAAAGACAAATCAAGATGCTATTATTGTGAATTTTCTGCATCCTGAAAAGTCAAAAAAGGTTAGAATTAGCAAGCTTTATGAATTTGAAGGATTAAATAGAGTGGAAGTTCAAGAGGCTAAAGTAGGTAGCATAATAGCAGTTACAGGGGTTGAAGAAATCAATATAGGGGATACTATATGTCCAATAGATACACCTGACGCCCTTCCCTTTGTAAAGATATCAGAACCAACTATTGCTATGACTTTCTCCATAAATAATAGTCCATTTGCCGGTCGTGAAGGGAAATTTGTAACCTCTAGACAAGTTAGAAATAGACTATATAGAGAGCTTCAAACCGATGTATCCTTAAGAGTTGAA
>CAZTEN010000205.1:0-3797 GCA_964612495.1 uncultured Tissierella sp.
TATAGGGGTCTTCTTTCCAAAACCTTTTTCAGTCATTACAAGTAGGAAATGGTTAGGCTGGACTAAATCTGCTGCTACGACCTCATCATCTTTACTAAGACTAATAGCCTTAACGCCGGTTGCATTTCTTCCCATAGATCTTGCATCATTTTCATCAAACCTTATGGCCATACCCTTCTTAGTAACCAGCATAAGCTCTTTAGTTCCGTCAGTAGTTCTGACAGATATAAGCTCATCATCATCCTTAAGGTTTATTGCTATAATACCATTCTTTCTGATATTCTTTAATAAATCAAGGCTGGTCCTCTTAATTAAGCCTTTCTTAGTAATAAATGCAAGATAGTCTTTTGGATTGTACTCGGATAAAGGTATCACAGCATTTACCTTCTCACCCTTCTCAAGGTTTAGAAGATTTATAATTGCAGTACCCTTAGCTTGTCTTCCGGCATCAGGAATCTCATAGGCCTTAAGCATAAAAACTTTACCCTTATTGGTGAAGAACAATATCATATCGTGAGTTGATGTAATAAATAAGTCTTCCACGAAGTCTTCTTCCCTGGTAGTTAAAGCCATTATGCCCTTACCTCCCCTTCTTTGAGGCTTATAGGTGCCTTCAGGCATTCGCTTTATATAGCCAAAATGAGTTAAGGTTATAATAATATCTTCCTCTTCTATCATGTCTTCCAAATCTATTTCCTCTGCAGAAGCCATAATTCTTGTTCTTCTCATATCCCCATATTTTTCCTTGATTTCAAGAAGTTCTTCTTTGATAATATTAAGGACTAGTCTTTCACTTCCTAGGATTTCCTTCAACCTGTTGATTTCCTTAATTAGGGCTTCATACTCCTCTTCCAACTTGTCTCTTTCCAAACCGGTCAACCTTCTCAGCCTCATATCCAATATTGCCTGAGACTGTTTTTCCGATAAGCCAAATCTGGTCATTAAGTTTTCCTTGGCACTTGCATCATCCTTAGATCCCCTAATTATTTTTATAATTTCATCAATATTATCAAGGGCAATCTTTAACCCTTCAACAATATGAGCTCTTTCCTCTGCCTTAGCTAAGTCATATTGGCTTCTTCTAGTAATAATCTCCTTTTGGTGCTCTAGATAATAATATAGCATTTCCTTAATATTAAGGACCTTAGGCTCATTATCCACTAAGGCAAGGTTTATTATTCCAAAGGTTACCTGCATCTGAGTATGCTTAAATAGATTATTAAGAACTACATTAGGATTAGAATCCTTCTTGATTTCTATAACAATTCTCATACCATCACGGTCGGACTCATCCCTTAAATCTGAGATACCTTCAATTTTCTTTTCTCTTACATATTCAGCAATCTTTAAGATTAGCTGGGCCTTATTAACCTGATAAGGGATTTCAGTTACTATTATTCTTTGTCTTCCCTTAGCATTCTCCTCTATTTCCGCAACAGCTCTGATTATTACCTTGCCTCTTCCCGTAGTGTAGGCTGATTTTATAGCTTCTTTTCCCATAATATGGCCACCGGTAGGAAAGTCAGGTCCCTTTATAAACTTGGAAATATCTTCGATACTTGCCTCAGGTTCATCAATCATAAGTACTAATCCATCTACTACCTCTCTTAAATTATGAGGAGGAATATTAGTAGCCATACCTACGGCTATACCGGAGGACCCATTGACTAAAAGATTTGGAAAACGGCTAGGCAAAACTACAGGTTCCTGTAGGGTTTCATCAAAGTTTGGTCTCCAACCAACAGTATCCTTTTTTATATCCCTTAACATTTCTGTAGCAATCTTTGCCATTCTTGCTTCCGTATAACGCATGGCTGCCGCCCCGTCACCATCTACGGAACCAAAGTTTCCATGACCATCTACCAAAAGGTATCTGGTATTGAAATCTTGAGCTAACCTTACCATGGCACCATATACTGAAGAGTCACCATGAGGGTGATACTTACCAAGTACGTCCCCAACTACTCTTGCCGACTTTCTATAAGGCTTATCAGGTGACATACCAAGTTCATCCATAGCATAAAGAATTCTTCTATGAACAGGTTTCAAACCATCTCTTACATCTGGAAGGGCACGGCTTACTATAACAGACATGGAATAATCCAAATAGGATTTTTTCATGTCGTCTTCAATATTTATTTCAATAAGTTTATTATCTAATTCATTATCCATTTAAGCCCTCCTATATGTCTAAATTTTTAACATATTTTGAATTTTGCTCTATGAATTCCCTACGAGGCTCTACCTTATCCCCCATAAGAGTAGTAAAAATCTCATCAGCATTGACCGCATCCTGTATAGTTACCCTTAGTAAGGTCCTAGTATTAGGGTCCATAGTAGTATCATAAAGTTGGTCAGCATTCATCTCTCCAAGACCCTTATATCTTTGAATATTATAATTGCTTCTTCCAACCTCATTTAAAAAGTCATCCAGCTCTTTATCACTATAGCAATAAGCTTCCTTCTTGCCCTTAGTCACCTTATAAAGGGGGGGCTGAGCAATATAAATATGGCCTGCATCTATTAACTCCTTCATATATCTAAAGAAGAAGGTCAATAAGAGGGTCCTTATGTGAGCTCCGTCCACATCGGCATCCGTCATAATAATAATCTTTCCATATCTTAGTTTCTCAAGATTGAAATCACTACCGATTCCCGTACCAAAGGCCGTTATCATAGACCTTATTTCCTCATATCCAAGAATCTTATCAAGTCTTGCCTTCTCAACGTTCATTATTTTACCCTTTAATGGGAGTATGGCCTGGAATTGCCTACTTCTTCCTTGCTTAGCAGAACCACCCGCTGAATCTCCCTCGACTAGGAAAACTTCTGTTTCATTTATGTCACTAGACTGACAGTCGGCTAATTTTCCAGGCAAGGTAATATTGTCCAATACACTTCTCTTTCTGGTTAAATCCCTGGCCTTTCTAGCTGCATCCCTTGCCCTCTGGGAATTAATAGCCTTATCTAGAATTACCTTTCCTTCCTTTGGATTCTCCTCTAAATAAATAGTTAAATACTCCACTACTAAGGATTCTACAATAGATCTGGTCTCACTATTTCCCAATTTACCCTTAGTCTGACCTTCAAACTGAGGCTCCGAAAGCTTTACAGAAAGCACAGCAGTTAAGCCTTCTCTGGCATCTTCACCTGCAAGGTTTTCATCCTTCTCCTTTAAGAAGTTGTTCTTTCTTCCATATTCATTCATAACCCTTGTCAAGGCGGATCTTAAGCCTGAAAGGTGGGTACCCCCATCTATGGTGTTAATATTATTAGCAAAGGTTAAAATATTTTCACTATAGGCATCAGTATACTGCATTGCCAATTCAACAAGAGTACCATCCTTTGTGCCTTCGAAATATATAACCTCTTTGTGAAGAGGTGACTTATTCTTATTGATAAACTGAACAAAGGATTTGATTCCACCTTCATAATAAAATTCCTTATGATTGTCTGTTCTTTCATCGTGGATTGCTATTTTAATTCCCTTATTTAAAAATGCCATCTCTCTAAATCTATATTCTAAGGTCTCAAATGAAAACTCTATAGTTTCAAATATAGTAGCATCAGGCATAAAATGAATTGTAGTACCTGTTAAGTTAGAATTCCCAATAGGTTGAAGCTGGGTTACCGCTACCCCTTTTTCAAACCTTTGCTCATACTCCATTCCATCTCTTCTTACCCTTGCAACTAACCATTCGGATAAGGCATTTACTACAGAAACACCTACACCATGTAGGCCACCGGATACCTTATATGCAGAGTTATTGAACTTACCACCAGCATGAAGGATTGTA
>CAZTEN010000206.1:0-3794 GCA_964612495.1 uncultured Tissierella sp.
GATATCAAGTGTGGAGCACATAATATTGAATTATGATGAATAATTCAGGTTAAATGATTCTATATTTAATATTAATTTATAATTATTACAACTTGTTGTCAATAGTTATATTATTTATATCTATAATTAAATATTGTTAATAGATAAATCCTATTTCATCTTCTTTCTGAAGTTCTACAGTATCCTTTTAGATACTATGTATCCAAAAAGTACCGTATTGTTAAAGATGACTTTTTAAATTAATATTGTTAATAGAGACTAACTTCTTTTATTAAGTGAACTATCTTTATTAAATAATAAAAGAAGTCCTATTTATGATAATCTGATTATCTCATAGATAGGACTTTATTTACCAAACCACTTATTTTTCCATTGTAATAGTTACTGTCTTGGTTGAGCCATCCCATTTCACTTCAAGGTCAAGATTTTCGGCGATAAATCTCAATGGCAACATGGTCCTATCCCTATCTGAAATATATGGTGCTACATCTGTCTCCTTGTTTACACCATTGACTCTGGCAACCTTATTGCCAATCCAAAGATTAATAACATCATCCTTTAAATAAATACTAACCCTTTTATCAGATTGCCTCCACTCTACCTCTCCACCTAAAGCCTCAATAACGGCCCTTATAGGAAGGAATGTCCTGCCGTTCTTAATAATTACAAAAGTACCTTTACCCGGATCTATCTCTTTTTTTTGGTCATCTACATACATATACTTGCTTCCTACCTCTATAACAATCTTTATAGTATTAGCTCCGGACTTAGCAAATGCTTCATTAGAAGCAGGACCTAGACTATTATCCCTATATACCGGCTTTAAGATATAGTAATAGCTTGTGTTTCTTTCAACGTTCTTATCAAGATAAGATGTGCCTTCTACAGGAAAGTCTGTAATCGGTGTAGAGGACTGCTTTCCTGTAGCTGTCGCCCTATAAAGATAGTATCCGATTATATTTCTATAGTCATGTGGTTTATCCCAGGATAGATAAACTCCATTTTCTGCAGTCTTTGCCTTTAAATTTACCTTTGCAACCAAGCTTGCAGCTACTTCATTAGATGATACCCCCAAGGTATTATCCTTATATACTGCCTTTAGTATATAATAATAAGTGGTGTCCCTATTAATGTTTTTGTCAGTATAGGAAGTACCCTCTATAGGAAAATCTGTAATAGGGGAAGAAGACTGCTTTCCTGAAGCTGTTCCTCTATAAAGATTATAGCCGATAATATCCTTTAAATTGGATGGTATAGTCCAAGTAAAGTTTATTCCCTTATCATCAGCATTTGCGGTTAATGTGACCTTATCTGCCCTTGGAGGTTGGACACTTATGAATTCAAAGGTTTCCCAATCTCCAATCTTATCCCTATCAGCAAGAACTTTTCCACCACCACCATCTACTGCACTAATATATTTCCCATCATATGTTTTAAAGGCTACTCTGTTGTCCTTTAGTATGACTAATTCAAATCTTTCTCTTCTATATAGGTCATCACTATCTGCAAATACGCCTTTTCCATCTCTTGATACTCTCACATAATCCCCATTGTTACCTTCTAATGCTATATACCCTCTTCCTAAACTAACAACTTTAAATGTCTCCCAGTCCCCGATTTTATCCTTAGTAGCATTTACAGCACTGTCTCCACCATCTTCTACACTCAAGTATTTGCCATATATAGTTCTTATAGCTGCCAAGTATTTGCCATCATCTGCACCATAGCTATATCCAGGGAATACTACTATTGATGCCAATATCATCATTAGAACCAATACAGATGCCATTGTCTTCCTGAACCTAGCCCCCATTTTCATTTTTAACCCTCCTTTAGATTAGTTGAGTATTTATTTCTCATAGTATATTTACCATTTTACAGCCTACTTTATTCTTAATCTAAAGAACTGTAATCAAAATGTAATCAAAGGAAGATAAAAGCCCAAGACCCCACTTCTAAAGTGGTGGGAGCATGTCCCACTTGAAGTTAGGCACAAATTAATCATGCCCAATATAATTATCAACAAAATTTTTACCCCATTTATCCATTGCTTTAAGTATTGGAGTCAACTCTTTGCCTAATGGAGTAAGGTAATATTCTACCATAGGCGGAACTTGTGGATATATAGTTTTTTCAATAAGTCCATTTTTTATTAAATCATTTAATTGTTGTGAAAGCATTTTATGTGTTATCTCTGGAATCAATCTCTTAAATTCATTAAATCTTATATTCTCATTGTTACTAAGATTCCATAATATTAGGGATTTCCATTTTCCACTTAATATTTCAAGTGTAACTTCAATTTCACATCTATAATTGCTGCAACTGACTTTATTTAATCTATCTTCAGGCATAATTTCACTTCCTCATTGGTTATTGATTAATATTTACCCTATAAGGTGCCTATTAATTTGTTAGTAATCTAATTATATAATATAATGACGCATTAAAAACACACTTGTGTGTTTTTAATGCGTCATTTCCTAATTATGACCAGCTTATTTCCATATTATAAGGTCACTTGTGGTAGGGTTCGTTCTTAATAATTCGCCAAGCCCTATATACCTGCTCTAATAATATCATCCTCATCAATTGATGGGGAAAGGTCATTTTTGAGAAGGATAGCTTGAAGTTGCTTCTTGAGATTACCTCATTTGATAAGCCTAAAGACCCACCTATTATAAAGGATATATCGCTTACTCCATCAATCATTAAGGAATCTATCTTTTCAGCTAATTCCTCTGAGGAAAGCTGTTTGCCTTCGATAACTAAGGCAATGACAAAGGAACTTTGAGGGATCTTTGCCAATATTCTTTCCCCTTCTTTCTGCTTAACTAATTCCATTTCCTTTTCAGATAGGTTTTCCGGAGCTTTTTCATCATCTATTTCAACTATTTCCAGAGAGCAGTATCTGGATAACCTCTTAGAATATTCCTTAATACCCTCATGTATATACTTCTCTTTGATCTTCCCAACTGTAACTAGTCTAATATTCATTGGTCTTTAGTCGTTTCCAAAGAAATCTCCAAGTCCGATTCCTCCTAGAATGCTGCCTTCTCCTTTACCCCCTGATTTACCCTTTTGACCAACTGAGTAAATCTTTCTTGCAAATCTGCTGAAGGGTAATGACTGCATCCATATAGTTCCCGGACCTCTTAGGGTTGCAAGGAATAATCCTTCTCCTCCAAACAGGGCTGATTTAATGTTTCCAACCATTTCAACATTATAATTGACCGTACTTGTCATGGCTACTAAACACCCTGTATCCAGCTTAAATACTTCACCTGGATTTAGGTCCTTTTTTATAACTGTGCCTCCTGCATGTAAGAATCCAAGTCCATCCCCTTGCAGCCTCTGCATTATAAAGCCTTCCCCACCAAATAAGCCTGTTCCTAAGTTCTTTTGGAAGGCTATCTCTATAGCTATACCCTTAGCAGCACATAAAAACGAGTCCCTTTGACATATTATCTCTCCACCATAATCACCTATATCCAGCGGAACAATCTTTCCCGGATAAGGACCTGCAAAGGCTATAGCTCTTCTTTCACTTCCCGTATTTATAAACTCAGTCATAAATAGGCTTTCGCCTGTAACTACCCTTTTTCCCGCTCCCAACACCTTTCCCATAAGGCCTTTGCCTTCATCTCTTCCGGAACCGTCTCCAAAGATAGTATCCATATTTATATTGCTATCCATATACATCATGGCTCCAGCCTCTGCGATTAAACTCTCTGCTGGGTCCAGCATAATCTCTACAAACTGCATATCGTCACCATGTACTACGTATTCCACAT
>CAZTEN010000207.1:0-3782 GCA_964612495.1 uncultured Tissierella sp.
TCATAAATTATCTCAGGGCTTTTAAAATAGCTTAACAGCCTCTTTTCTAGTATTGGACCTAATCCTTTAATTAGCCTTAACCATATCCAGTACTCCATTTTTCCTCCTATAGTACTGCCATAATACTCTTATCCTTCTCTAAATCTCTAGACATAAGAGCTGCAGCTACATCCTTCTTTCTAATCATCTCAGCCCCATCCAAATCAGCAAAGGTTCTTGCCACCTTCAGAAACTTATGGAAGGTTCTTGCACTATAATTAAAACGGTCATATGCCATCTCTAATAGCTTTTGCCCTTCGGCTTCCAGCTGACAATATTCCTTTATCAATGCATTGTTCATTTGAGCATTGCAATTCACCCTTGAAACATTCTTAAATCTCTTATTCTGTATATCTCTTGCAAACTCAACCCTCTCCCTTAGCTCCTTTGAGGATTTTCCTAATGAATGGTTTGAAAGATCCATGAAATCAACTGCTCTAACATACTTCTGTATATCCATCCTATCCATAATAGGCCCTGAAATCTTCTGTCTATACTTTAAAACCTCATAATCAGTACATTTACATTTTTCATTACCATAATATCCGCAGGGACATGGATTCATAGCTGCTACAAGCATGAAGCTTGCAGGGTAAGTATTGGTCTGCTTAACACGAGACACGGTAACCTTCTGGTCTTCCATAGGCTGCCTTAATGCTTCCAGGGTCTTTTTATTAAATTCTGCTACTTCGTCTAAAAAAAGCACTCCATTATGGGCTAGAGATATTTCACCGGGGGTAGCATTGTTTCCGCCACCTATAAGGGAATTGGTGGAAGCATTATGATGAGGGGCACGAAATGGTCTATCGAGAACAAGTCCGGACTTTTCTTTTAATACACCTGCCACACTATATATCTTCGTAACCTCAAGGGCTTCCTCATCGGTCATACGAGGTAGGATTGTTGGCATTCGCTTAGCAATCATTGATTTCCCGCATCCAGGAGCACCAATCATAATCATATTATGGCCTCCTGCAGCAGCTACAACTATATATTCAATCAAGGCATCTTGCCCTTGTACATCCTTAAAATCAAGTTTGTAATTGTCCTCTTCGGGTTCAGTATTTATAATCTCTTCAGGGTAATAATCCCTTCTACTTTCTAGAAACTCAACAACTTCATTTAGATTATCAAAACCAAATATATTAACACCTGATACTAAAGAAGCCTCCCTTACATTATCCAAAGGTACAATAATATTCACAAATCCAGCTTCCTTAGCTGCAATAATCATAGGTAAAACTCCGCCGCATCCTCTAAGCTTAGCATTTAAGGACAATTCACCAATATATGCGAATTCCTCTTTTCTAGTCAATATACACTGCTCTGTCTCAATCAAAAGGCCCAGGGCAATGGGAAGATCATAATGGGATCCACTCTTCTTTAAATCACTAGGTGCAAGATTGATTACTATCTTCTTTTTAGGAAATGTAAAATGGCTATCATTAATAGCAGCTTGAACTCTTTCCCTAGCTTCTTTAATAGCAGTATCGCCAAGACCAACAATTGAAATCATAGGTTGTCCTTCAATCTCTTTTACTTCAACATCAACCATATAGCCTTCAACACCTAATAATCCAAAACTCTTAACAATTGAAGCCAATCCAATCCCTCCTATTGTTCATCATTAGCAATCCTGTAAACCGCAGCATCACTAATGGATATACATTCCCCTATCTCTTTCATAGTATAATTAGCCTTTAGTGCAGCGTTAATGAATTCCTTCTTATATATACTCAAATATCTTTTTCTTGAGCCTAGTTTTATCTCATTAAAAATCTTTGAATCCTTGACTAAAGCTTCCAATATTTCATCTAGAGTCTTAATATCAGACTTCAGATATTTATCCAGTTCATATGTACTTACATTTCCAATTACTTCACAATTCTCAAAGAAGTCCATATCCTCCCTTTTTTCTTCAGCCATAAATTCTATATATGATTTTATAGCCTTGGATCTATCCTTTGAAAAAATGTCCAAGATAAAATCAATATCCACCATATCGGTGGCATTATTATATCTATAATACTTATCGCTACTCCAAAAGTAATCCTCAACCCTTGTACACATCTTTGCATTAACAGGGTTCTGATGAACATACCTCAACAAAGAGAGAAGATATCTATCATCAATGACCAATATACCCTTGTACCTATTCTCAAAAACATGGCCGGACCGCTTATATTTAATATTAAAATATCTGCTGAATTTGTTATTTATGCGGTGCATAATGTCCTTCAATGGAGCTTCTGAAATTCTTATAATCAGGTGATAATGATTACTCATAATCACATAGCCGTATAGTTCAAAGCCCATGATATTTCTATATTCCTTAATTAGATTTAAGATATATTCCTTATCCTCCATCTTATTAAAAATAAATTCTTTATTGTTTCCTCTTTGAATAAGGTGATATACTCCTCCAGGAAATTCGAATCTAGGTTTTCTGCCCAAGAAAAAACACCTCCTATTAACTAGCAAAAGATGTCTATCCAAGGTGTAATACTTTCCATTACTTAGATAATACCAAAATATGTTAACGTTTGCAATGATTAGTATATGATACTACCTTGCTCGGCCGCACTGACAGGCACTGGGGCTCTAAAAGAAGGGCGTTACTCCTCTTGACAAATATAATAGAGTAAGATACAATAGTCTTAAGGATACCCCTATATGGTATATAAAAATTAGGAGGTTATATCATGAGAATAGATGTTACAGATGCTGCAAGAAATGAATTAAAGAAGCTAATGAAAGAGAAAAATACTGATAACCCAATAAGAATATATATAGCATCATATGGTTGAGGCGGTCCTTCATTTGATATGTCTCTGGATGAGGTAAAAGATGGGGATGAAATCGTTAAAGATGATGATTTCCAATTTGTAATTGGAGATGGATTAAGTGAAGATTATAGTATGTTTACCATAGATTATTCCAACTGGTTAAAAGGAGAATTCCGTGTAATCCCTGATAGAAGAGGTCCAAGTTGCCATTAAAGATAAGCTCAATGCTTATTATAACCTTTTGATACTATTTTGATGAGTAGGAAGTTGGAAAGGACTTGGTTAGAAATTGCAAGAAAAAGGAGGAGAAGTAAATGGAAGTAGTTATAAGTCAAGAAGTAAGAGAAAAACTAAAGAATATGAATTTACAAAATAAGTATATAAGAATCTATTATTGTGGATTTGGCTGATTAGCAGGACTTCAAATGGCATTTGATGAAAATATAGATGAAAAATATGAAGTTTACGAAGTAGATGGATTCAAGGTAGCTATAGAGAAAGACCTATTAAAACAATATGATTATGTTGAAATTAAACATGGTGACAGTTTTGTACAAAGAGGTTTTTATCCGAGTATATTAAAGCCTGAAAACTAATTAACTCCATTAATGGATATATTTAAAGAAGTTCTATTGAACTTCTTTTTTTTGTACAATTTTTTTCACCAAAATAGACGATTTTTATAACAAAGTTATGGTTAGATAGCTAATGTTTATGGTAATTTAAAATTAGGTCAGAAGTTCATTGAAAACTAGGTCACTTCTAATAAAAACATGCTATCCTTTTAGTATCAGCTAAAAGGAGGATTAAGGAGTGATCACATTGTCGCAAAAGGGAGATTTTGAGACAAAACTAGCTATAATCTGTAGATATAGCTAGTCCAAATTGTAGTTAAATTTCACAATATTCAATAACTTATTAAGTTAGGGTCGAGTAAATAAGCCTCTCTCTATTGCT
>CAZTEN010000208.1:0-2870 GCA_964612495.1 uncultured Tissierella sp.
TCCTAGAAGCTTATTACCTATAAATTCATTAAATCTTCCTACTATAATACCAAACTTTAATCCTTGTGCTACTAATTTTCCTTCGTACACATTCATTTTAATACCTCCATTTTTATGCATATTATTGTATTATTTATTGGTTTAAATTTTTTGTTTCTTTGCTTTCACTGAAACTAAGGATATGTCCTAATTTTTCCTTCTTTGTCTTCAGATAATACTCATTTCTTTCATTGTGATTCATTTGGATGGGTTCCCTGTCTACAATCTCAATCCCATATCCAGTAAGGCCTGCTATCTTCTTTGGATTATTGGTCATGAGCCTTACCTTCTTGACCCCTAAGTCTGTAAGAATTTGTGCTCCAATTCCATAATCTCTTAAATCTGCAGGAAAACCTAAAGCTACGTTTGCTTCAACTGTATCCAGCCCCTGATCCTGTAGTGCATAAGCCTTAATTTTATTTATAAGCCCTATACCTCTACCTTCCTGCCTCATATAAAGGAGAATTCCTCTACCTTCCTCTTCTATCTTCTTCATGGCTTCTGCAAACTGTTCTCCACAGTCACATCTTAATGAACCAAAGGCATCTCCTGTAAGACATTCTGAATGAACTCTTATTAGAACTGGCTCACCGTCTGAAATATCTCCCTTTACAAGAGCTACATGATGTTCTCCATTTAAGGTATTTACATAACCCACCATTCTGAACTCACCATATTTTGTAGGCATCTTTGCTTCAGTTACTCTTTCTATATAGGTTTCATTCTTTCTTCTGAAAGCTATAAGGTCAGCTATAGTAATTATCTTAAGACCATGTTCTTTTACAAATTCCATAAGCTGAGGGACCCTAGCCATGGTTCCGTCTTCGTTCATTATTTCGCATATAACACCAGCAGGATAAAAACCTGCTATCTTAGACAAATCCACTGCAGCTTCTGTATGTCCGGCTCTTTTTAATACTCCGCCATCTTTAGCTTCCAACGGAAACATATGCCCAGGTCTTTTGAAATCCGCATCTGTTGCGTTAGGATTAAGAACCTTAAGTATGGTGGTTGCTCTCTCCTGTGCTGATATTCCTGTTGTTGTTTCAATAGCATCAATTGAAACAGTGAAGGCAGTCTGATGGGAGTCAGTATTTCTATCCACCATTGAAAGAATATTTAATTCTGCTAATCTCTCTCTTATAACCGGCATACATATAAGCCCTCTACCGTACTTAGCCATGAAATTTATAGTCTCTGGTGTTACCTTCTCTGCAGCTATAAGAAGGTCTCCTTCATTCTCTCTATCTTCATCGTCTACTACAACTACGATCTTTCCTGCCTTTATATCTTCTACTGCTTCTTCAATCGTGTTGAACTCGTTCATCTTCCATCCTCCATTTGTCTTTATGCAAATCCATTCTCACTTAAGAAATTAAAATCTATACCTTTCTTAACTGGTGCCTGTTCTTTGGCTCCAAGGAACTTTTCTATATATTTTCCTATCACATCGCACTCCAGATTTACCCCAGCTCCAACTTTCTTACCTAGGAGTGTGGTCATATCTTTAGTATGTGGTATAACAGAAACCTTGAATACTTCATTATCTACATAGGCTACAGTAAGACTTACTCCATCTATAGCAATTGAACCTTTCTGAACTATATATTTTAGAATTTCAATTGAGGCTGAAATTGTAATCCATACAGCATTATCTTCCTTCTCAAAATCTTCAATGGTTCCAACACCGTCAATATGACCACTTACAATATGGCCCCCCAATCGGTCCCCTAAACTTAAAGCTCTTTCAAGATTAACCTCATCTCCAGGCGAGAAGTTTCTCAAATTACTTCTCCTGATTGTTTCTGCCATTACGTCTACGCTGAATTTACCGCTATCAAAGGATGTTACGGTAAGGCATACACCATTGGTAGATATGCTATCACCCAATTTTACTCCTTCCAGAACCTTTTTAGCTTTAATTGTTATTCTAGATGATTTTGCAGATTTAACAACGGATTCAACTCTCCCAATTTCTTCTATAATCCCTGTAAACATTAAGTTCTAGCCCTCCTTTTTGATGTATCCTTCTACCATTATGTCATCTCCAAAACGACGAATATCTATACTTTCTAGCTTAATTGCATCTTCCATATATGCTTTTCCCTGCCCACCAACTGGAGTTTTAGCGGTATTTCCGCCAATAATTTTAGGAGCTATAAATGCGTGCAACTTATGAACTATACCTTCATCCAGAGCAGCATAATTTAATTCACTTCCACCTTCTAATAAGACACTGTCAATCTTTCTTTCACCAAGCTCTTTCATTAGTAAATTCAAATCAACTCTTCCGTTTTTGGAAGGTGTAACAATAATGTCTGCTCCTTTTTCTTCAAGCATCTTTAATTTTTCCATATCAGCTTTTTCAGTAACCGCTATAATAGTTTTTGCATCTGATTCAAGATTTAATACATTTGCTTCAAGAGGAATTCTTGCCCTACTATCTACAATTATTCTTATTGGATCACTACCCCTTATATTCTCAAATCTGGTTGTTAAAGAAGGATCATCTGCAAGCACTGTACCTATGCCTACCATAATTCCAGACACTCTATGTCTAAGCTCGTGTACATACTTCCTTGAAAGTTCTCCAGTAATCCACTTTGATGCATTTGTACGAGTGGCAATCTTACCGTCCAGGGTCATTGCAGTTTTCATTATAACGAAAGGAAGTTTTGTAGTTATATACTTTAGAAATATTTCGTTTAACTTCTTTCCTTCTTCCTCAAGAACCCCTGCAATTACTTCTATACCAGCCTCTTGCAGGATTTTAATTCCTCTCCCAGCTACTAAAGGATTAGGATCCTTTAGTCCTAAAATCACCTTCTTTA
>CAZTEN010000208.1:2880-3775 GCA_964612495.1 uncultured Tissierella sp.
TGTTGAGAAATTATCTCATATAATGAGGAATAATTCAATTATTGCTTTTGCACAAGGTGGGGTTTTACCATAATGGGAGCAAGGTTCTAATGTAATGTACATAGTTGCACCTTTAACATCCTCAGTGGCATTTAAAAAGGCATTAAGCTCTGCATGATGGCTACCGTAAACTTTGTGATAACCTTCACCAATAATTCTATTATCCTTAACTATAACTGCACCTACCAGTGGATTCGGATTTGTGTATCCTATTCCTTCCTTTGCCAACTCAAGTGCTCTTCTCATGTATTTAATATCCATGCAACCACTCCAATCTGCTTAAAGATAAAATAAAAACCCTGAGAATATACATTCTCAGGGCGTTAAAATTCGATAAAATATCCTGATTATAAATAATATGGTTAAACAACCATAGACTTATACATCAAGACTACATCTACACATCTTCTTCCATCCAGACTTTACTGTCGGCCTCGGAATTTCACCGAATCAACCTTACGGCTCGCGGGCTATACCGCCGGTAGGGAATTACACCCTGCCCTGAAGATTTATTTAATTTTTACATACTAACTTTATCACAATGAAATAAGCATGTCAATTAACTTAATTAAAAGACAAGAAAACAAACTATGCGTCAGATCCGTGAGTATATCCTATAACATCAAAGTCTTTAGCTAATTCATCCACAAACTCTTGGTAATAGTCACACTTACTTCTAATACATGAGGACATATGAATGACATCCACATTTGCCTTTTTAAACTTTTCAATTTTAATTAAAAGACTTTCCATAGGAGCCTCATCACAACCATTGCAGTTGTTAAATGATACTAGCTTATAATCTGATTCATCATATCTATTAAAAGAGTCTGTATTGTCATTGAATGCTTTCATG
>CAZTEN010000209.1:0-3752 GCA_964612495.1 uncultured Tissierella sp.
TTGACTTTGACTTACTTTGCCCTTCACCTTAAAAAAATTAAGCATAAGCTTAATTTTTATTTAATTAATATTCTCTTACCTTTTTATACTCACTAGCGACTTCTATCATTTGTGAATCACCAAGGGCAGCATCAAAAGTTGTATCTATTGTAACCCAAGTACCATCAAGGTAAACTTCATTCCATGCATGATATACATCTAAACCAATTTTATATCCCTTAACTAATTTTGTATGAATTCCTTGTGACCTTAGTATACCCGCAAATAAGGCTGCATAATCATAACAAATTCCTGTCTTGGAATCAATGATAGATTCTACATTAGGTACATAATCAGTTGAAATATTATTTATCTTATTATAGTCGTACTTAATATTTGAGATTACATATTTATAAACCCCTTCAATCTTTTCCTTGTCTGTATTTAAACCCTTAGTCAATGAATTAGCCAAGTCTAATAACTTGTCCTTACCTTCCCAATAAACAGGTTGGCTTGATGAAAGATATACATCCATTGTGGTTGCACTTATGTTAAGAGTTGATTTTTCTACAACTCTATAACTATTACCCGAAGTATTTTGAAGTATCTTTACTAAATAAGAACCACTTCCAAGCTGAGTCGGAATTTTTTCCTTAGGGTTGTTCAAATTATAATAATATTTTTCTCCGCCCTTTTCAACCATAACTCTCATGTTGCTGCCGTATTTTGCACTTTCAATTATTATTCCGTTGTTGTTTAGCTTAGATATATTATATACGGAAGAACCATATGCTTGTCCTATAGATGATATGAAAAAAACAAGAACAAAAAGAAAACTAATTACTCTTTTACTCACGTAAACTCTCCCTTTCGGTAACTGGCTGCCATTTCAGGCCCTTTAGTTTTGCGTCCTTAGGTTTCCCTAAGTTTGCCTTTATCGTTTTGATTGCTTACAAAAGAGCTAATCCTCTTTTGTACTTATTAATTTAATGATAGCATTTATAAATTAAAGAGTAAAGATTATTTTGTTGATATTTTGGAAAAAAACAAACGACTCTATAAGGTGAGCCGTTTGTTTTTATTCATAATAGGAAAGTCCTATTATATAAGCCTTTCTTACTGTTGTTCTTTTTCTAATTTTGCTTGTGCTATTATCTTTTCTGCAAACATCGGTGGAACTTCTTCATATCGCCCAAATTCCATTTTAAAGTTTCCTCTTGCTTGAGTCATAGCTCTTAAATCTATGGCATATTCAAACATTTCTGCATGTGGAGCTTCGGCAATTATCTTCTGAGTTCCATCATCTTGCTGATCCATTCCAAGAATCCTTCCACGTCTCTTGTTCATATCACCCATTACATCTCCAAGATAATCATCGGGAATTGAGATTTCAACCTTTACTATAGGCTCAAGTAAGATTGGCTTAGCAGCTTCCATACCCTTCTTAAATGCTAATTGTGCAGCTAATTTAAATGCCATTTCATTAGAGTCAACATCATGGTAAGAGCCATCGAAAAGCGTAGCCTTAATATTTACTACAGGATATCCTGCTAAAACACCATGTTCAAGGGAGTCTCTAATTCCTTTTTCTACTGCCGGCCAGAAGTTTCTTGGAACTGAACCTCCAAAGATTTCCTCTGCAAATTCAAATTCTTCCTGAGATGGTTCAAATCTCATATGAACATCACCATATTGTCCTGCTCCACCTGATTGTTTTTTATGTTTTCCTTGAACGCTGGCTGTTCCTTTTATAGTCTCTCTATAAGCAATTTTTGGATTTACCAGTTTTACTTCTACACCAAACGAATTTTTTAACTTATCTACTATTACAGCAAGCTGCATATTACCCTGTCCACCGATTAATAACTGCTTAGTCTCGGAATTTCTCTCAACTATAAACGTTGGGTCCTCATCTGTCATTTTATTTAAAGACACACCAATCTTTTCCTCATCTCCTTTATTCTTTGGCTCTACTGCCAAATAAAGAGTTGGTTGTGGATATTCAATTCTTTCATATAATGTTTGATTGTTTTTATCACAAAGAGTGTCACCCGTTTGAGTATAGTTCAACTTGGATGTTGCACCTATATCTCCAGCTACTATTTCAGATGCTTCTAATTGGTTCTTTCCTCTAAGATGATAAAGACCTCCTAACTTTTCGCTTCTATCCTTTGTTGAGTTATAAAGTTCCATATCCTTTGTTATCTTTCCTGATATAACCTTGAAAATTGAAATCTTTCCTACAAATGGGTCTACTATAGTCTTAAATACTATAGCTGAAAAAGGTTCATTAACATCTACCTTACGCTCTATAGCATCTCCATCTTGAGTTCCCATATATGATCCTAAATCTAATGGAGAAGGTATATAGTCACCTATAATATCAAGAAGGAAATCTGCTCCAATAGCTTTTTCAGCCGAACCTACAATTAGGGGAACTAAGTCACTAGATTTTACAGCCGCTCTTAAACCTTGTCTTAGTTCATCCTCAGTAAAGGCTTCGCCTCCGAAGTATTTCTCCATAAGGTCTTCACTTGTTTCTGCAACTTTCTCGTTCAAGCTTTCCTTTATTTCCTCTATTTCATCCTTGTATTCATCAGGCAATGGTATTTCCTTTCTAGTATTGCCATTATATTCATATGCCTTTCCATCTAAAACGCTTACAAATCCTTTAAAAGATTCAGAATTTCCAATTGGTAGAGCAAAAGGAATTATTTTATCACTAAACTTATCCTTTAATTCGGATAAGACTTTTTCAAATTCAATATTTTCTTTATCCATTTTATTTAAAAAAATGATTCTAGGTGTTTTATACTTCTCAACATTTTTCCAAGCTTTTTCAGTTCCTACTTCAATACCAGAAGATGCGTCTACTAATAATATAGACCCTTCACTAGCTCTCTTTGCCCCATACATCTCTCCAATAAAATCAAAATATCCTGGGGTATCTAATAAATTGTATTTTAAATCTTTATATTCCACTGGTATTACAGAGGTTCCTATAGATACTTTTCGGGTTATTTCCTCTTTATCAAAATCAGAAATAGTATTTCCGTCTGATACCTTTCCCTGTCTGTTGGTAATACCTAATGTAAATAGAACTGCTTCTGTTAAAGTTGTTTTACCACTACTACTGTGCCCTAGTAAAGCTACATTTCTGATTTTGTCAGCTGAATAAGCTTTCATAATACATTCCCCCTAGCTAGCATTTATTAAAAAGGTAGACAACCTTTTTTACATGTTTTAAATTGGAGCAATTGAAAAAACTTTCATCACATCAATAATAGTATTATTTGCAATAGTGAAATTATTTACACCAATTATAGCACGAAAACGTTTTATTTACAATTATTTTACCAAGGATATATATTTATGTGCTTTGAGGCATTTAACATTTTCACTTTATTGAAGGCTTGGCAAAAAGAAAGGTTCCTAATTAGCTTGGTTAAGGTCGAATTTACCATTACTAATTAGGAACCTTCTAATATTAAAAGCAGCTCAAATCTTGATTAGGCAAAGTTCTTAATATTTTACTTTTGATTTCTTTCCATTAAACATCATGAACTTTGTATAATCTTCATTCTCAGGTCTAATTCTATCCGGATTCTTGAAAAAATCAACAGTCCCGCGGACATAAAAAAACTTTCAATTGAAAAAGATGAGTCCGTACTGGTATTGGGAACCGGTCCTATCGGTTTGGGTGCAATAGTAATACTGGATTTTCTTGGTATAAAAAATATAATTGGCGTTGATAAAGTAAAAGAGAGGACTGA
>CAZTEN010000210.1:0-3741 GCA_964612495.1 uncultured Tissierella sp.
TTTATAGTAGATACATTCTAAGTCGAATTCTCCATCACTTATTCTTCTACTGCTTTCCCTTATTCTATCGGCCCTAAAGCCTACTCTGTACTTTTCTTGAATATATTCAGTTTCTAAAGAAGCTAATTTATCAGGAGTAGGAAATCCAAAGTAGTCCTTCCCATTCCAAGTACCTGCATATTCTCCCAAGTCATTGGATATAAGCTCTACGGCCTTTTTTATTCTTGGAATCTGATTATTCGCAGATATTATAAAGGATATGAGGGTTTCATAGGGGTCTTGGTTGAGTAGCCTCATACCTTGTCCAAGGCTTATGGCTTCTTTAAGGATAGGGTCCTTGGATAGGTCTTTCTTGATAGCAAAGTAATCTTTCCCCAAGTCAAAATACTTGTACCAAATGGACTTAAAGTCTTCCATATTGGTATTGGAAAATATCACATCATCATCCTCTTTTTTTACATTTATAACCTTGTTATGGGCTATGGTAGTATAGCTTAAGTCCTCTTCTATATACCATCTAAAGCATTGGCCGCACTCAAATATATGCTTGGGGTCAAAATCAATTATATCCTTAATAATTATTCTATTTTTATCTTCTATAATATTGTAATTCATAATGTCCTCCTGTCCTTCATGAACCAAATCATAACACTTATAATACCACAATTTTAACAAATATACACTAGCCCAAAAAAGGACCCCTAGGTCCTTTTCTTACTCTCTAGAGCCTTATCGTAAATCCATCATAAGACTAATTTCTAATAGGTATCTAAATGAGAAAATCCATCATTTCGCTTTCTATTCATTACCTTAGAGTTTAGCTTCAACTCTGCAAAATCAATGGAATATCTTCCCTTCCTTAGACACCTTTCTATATTGAATCTATATTTAATGTCGAAGTTTTGATCTACACATAAAATAAATTCCTTCTTCTTTAGATTATAGACACTAGTCCAAGCAGTTAGGTCTTCCTGCTTTGCCTGGGATGCAATTGCCATACAGGTCTCTTCATCGATGATATTACCATCATCTAGTATAGACTTTATCTTATTATATCTAATACAAGCATTACCACTGGTTACAGATTGATTAGTTAGCATCCTGTATTCTCCCACTTTGAGGTCAATACTTTCTTCATAGACTCCTTCTTCATAAATACCTACCTTATCATTAGAATCGGCAAAAAAATATTGAACCTTGGGCAAGCCATATTTAATCCCATAATCCAAAGTAAACTGTTTTATTATATAAAGAGCTTCGTCTACGGTAGAGGCTCTTTCCAGGAGAAATCTTACAATTCCATCACAATTCATTATAAGAGGGCTTAATCCCCTCTTTTCTTCTCTAATGGTAGGAAGAGCCACAACAGCAACTAAAAGTCCCCTTTCATTGATCCCTTCATAGGGCTTGTCTTCTCCCAATTGCTCTATAAAGCAGGTACCAATAGTTCTAGTACCGTAGCTTCTATATGGTGGTACAAAGTTAATATTCCCTCCTAATTGAACCCAATCAAAGCTCCTGCCAATAATTAAGCCTTCTTTTTCACGCTTAGCAAATATAGTACACATAGTTAATCCTTTCTTTTATCTTTCTTCTTTTATCTTTCTTCTTTTACCTTTTAATTTTACCATCTTTAATTGAATTATGCATTGATTAAAATAAGTCGCAAAAAACAACTCTTAAAATTAGGTTATTTAGCCTAGTTTTAAGAGTTGTTTAGATTAAGATACTCTTCATATGTGGTATTTTAGTCTAATGATAATTCGACTTTGGAAGTAGTAAAAAATGATTTCTGTAAAATTGAATTGAAGCTGAGCCGATTAATACAACCGTGCCCACCAGGCTTATTATGTGTAAAAATGGAATTTGCCCTTTAAAGCCTTCAGGCGACCTTAAAAACTGATAGATTCCAAAATAAGCCCAGGCCACCGGCAATGAAAAGACTGCATTACGGAGATTTAGCTGTACCCCAATGACCAATAAAACTGCAATGATTAGGATTATGGCAGCCCAAATTTCATCCCCAATACCAAAACCATTCCACTCCTGTTTTACAAGTGCTGCAGCTATATTTACAACAGTTGCAATAAATAACCAGCCTGTATATAGGCCAAAGCTTAGGGGAAGCAGCCATCGTCTTCCTTCGTGAATCTTTAAAAGCTGCTTGCATATGAAGGACAAAACTATGACAAAGGCGAAAATAAATACTACCGATAACTCAATTTGAACATAGGAAAAGGCTACAATCCATCCTATATTAAGCAAACAGGAAATACGAAAAAGAGTAGTAATCCCATTTATAGCCCTATTATAATAAGAATCCTTTTGCTTAATAAGCATTGCAATAAGGGATATTATAAGCAAAGTGTAGATTACACTCCATATGCTAAAGGTGGACGAACTTGGGGTTATAAGGGTAATATACATATCAGAAATTTCCTTTTGAGAAAGTCCGTTTATTAGACCTAGGGCTCCCAGTGCATTTACAGTTAGTGTAACTAGGAAAAAAAGACCGTTAATCCATGCTTTTTTTGAAGTGTCCATAAATATCAACTCCTTAGTTTTAAAAATCAAAGTAATAAGAATTTAAAAGATAGCTTTCCTTATATTTTTCTGTAAGTTTTCTCAAATTATTCTTTACTATATTTATACCTATCTCCTGCTTTCTAAAACTCTCTATCTGCTTTAAAAAAACATTTTTCTCCTTTTCACTAGCCTTATCTTTAAAGTATCCCCAAACATGAAGTGCTGCATTCTCAAAACTTCCAGTATCCCCGTCCTTTTCAAGACCATTTTCCAATATAGTGTAGAAGAGAATGGGATTGAATTCTTCTTTGTCCTTAAGTAAATTCCTCATTTTTAGATAATCCGAATGGGAATGCTCTAAAATACTATATTTGTACTTAGACCATTCTTTTTCAAGAGCATTGATTCTTAAATCAGGGTTAGTACAATTGATACATTTAATACAAGAGAGATTCTTGTCTTTAACTTCCAGCATTATATCCATATCATTTCTTTCCAAGCCTTTGAAGAAGTCTAAGAATTTCTCTATGCCTATAAAATCAGAGTGAGACCCGGTCTTTTTATCTTTAGCTTGCTGTGAATAATGGACTTTTTGTGGACCATCCTCTTTTTTCCATGTATTCTTGCATTGGTCAATCCAATATTTTTCATCTATAAGATTAGATGGTCTATTTATCTCATGATGCAGATTGTCAAATATTACAGGGATATCCAGCTTGATACCTATATCAAGGACTTCTTCTATATTATAGATTTTGTCATCATTTTCAATTACCAGCCTCTTTTTCACATTGTCATCAAGAAGAGTGTAATTATCTATAAATCTTTGAATAGCTTTCTTCTTATCATCATAGGCTCCCCCTATATGAAGGACCATCTTGTGGTTAGAATTCACTCTAAGGGAATCCAAAATCCTAGTATGATAAATCAAATCATCTACAGCCTTTTTTACCACATCTTCATTGTTGGAATTCAATACCGTATATTGTCCGGGATGTACTGAAACCCGCATCTTGCTTTCTTTAATTTTTTGACCTATGGTGCTTAATTCTTCTGAAAATATCTCCCACCACTTTATTTGATTTATTTTACCGGAGCCAAAGGGGATAAGATCCGAGCTGATTCGAAAGAGCTTTATATTGTTTTCTATATTGTAGTCAATTGCATTATTCAGGGCCCCTATATTATACTCAATTAATTTTGTTAATCTCTCAC
>CAZTEN010000211.1:0-3731 GCA_964612495.1 uncultured Tissierella sp.
GTAAAGGTGGGATTGATATGAAACCTAAAATAAACGGTGACCCTGTAGCCATGTGGACCTCTATTCCAGTTTCCAAAGGTGATAGATTAAGCTTTACAAGTGCTGTGAACGGATTAAGAGGCTATATTGCTTTTAGCAGAATCATCCAGGTTCCTGAAATTATGGGAAGCAAATCAACCTATATTAGGGGAATATTAGGTGGCTTAGAAGGTCGTAAAATTGCCAATGGTGATGAACTTCCTTTAGGTGAAAAGACACTGTCTGCTACCGGCACCTATATTCCTAACAGGTTTATACCACTTTATCCAAAGGAATATACCTTAAGAGTAGTATTAGGTCCTCAGGATGATTACTTTACCAAAGAAGGTATTCAAACATTTCTTAATTCCACATATAAAATAAGCTCTGAAGCTGATAGAATGGGTTATAGACTGGATGGTCCTCCAATTTCTCATATAAAGGGTGCAGATATAATATCCGACGGAATAGTATTTGGATCTGTACAGATACCCGGTAGTAGACTTCCAATTATCATGATGTCTGATAGAGGAACTACCGGAGGCTACACTAAGATAGCTACCGTAGTCACTCCAGATCTTAGTACACTAGCACAAATGGCCCCAGGCACCACCCTAAACTTCAAATGCGTAGATGTTTATGAATCCCATAAAATCTACAAGGAATATGAAGGAAAGATTATGGAACTAAAGGAATTCATGCAGAATAACAGATTTGAATTTAATAAAAATATGGTATTTGATATGAATTTATTAGGAAAGAAATACAATATTATAGTTAAAGAGCTTATGTGAAACAGTAGGGATGGTTCTTTTTTTCACTAGCTTTTTTACTCGAATAATTTCTTTAAACTAATGTCATAAGGTGGCCTTGCTATGCCTTTTTCAGTTATTATTCCGGTAACCAAATCATTAGGTGTAACATCGAAGGCAGGATTATAAACCTTAATATCGGCCGGAGCAGTATGCTTACCAAATCCGCTTATAATCTCCATTCTATCTCTTTCCTCTATTGGAATATCGGCTCCCGTGGAAGTATTTAAATCTATAGTAGATAAGGGTCCTGCTACATAGAAAGGTATATTATGCGCCTTTGCCAATAAAGCAACTCCATAAGTACCTATCTTATTAGCCACATCTCCATTAGCTGCGATTCTGTCCGTTCCAACAAGAACTGCATCTATCTTACCTTGTGCCATTACCATTGCAGCCATATTATCAGTAATTAAGGTTACATCTACTCCTGCTTCCAGGAGTTCAAAGGCGGTTAATCTAGAACCTTGTAATAATGGTCTGGTTTCATCGGCAAATACCTTTATATCCATACCCATTTCCTTAGCAACATAGATTGGAGCCAAGGCTGTACCATATTTAGCAGTAGCTAATCTTCCCGCATTGCAATGGGTAAGAATAGTCATCCCATCCTTCAAAACCTTTACTCCATTCTCCCCTATCCTTCTGCAGGTTTCTTCATCTTCCTTATGAATCAAAATTGCTTCTCTTTCCAAAGCCCTCTTTATCTCATGTATGGATAAGTCTTTGCAAGCTATAGCTACCTTTTCCATTCTTTCCAATGCCCAAAAAAGATTGACCGCTGTAGGCCTTGAGCTGGCTAAATAGCTTTTTACCTCTTTAAATTCCTTATAGAAATCATTAAAATTATCAGCCCTTGATTCTTTAACACCTATATAAACTGCGTAGGCTGCTGCAATACCAATCGCCGGGGCTCCTCTAACCTTTAATACCTTTATAGCATCCCAGCAATCCTTTACATTATCTACCCCTATTACTTCAAGCTCTGTCGGTAATTTTGTCTGATCTATTATATATATAATACCTTCTTCATATCTTATAGAATCAACCATGGCTAATCCTCCTTTATATTCTGCAAGCATTGTAGCTATTGTCCTAATTCGTCCTTTCTGCTATAATTAAATTAAATAATTTAATTCTTTAATGGGGTGGTGTAACTATGGTAAAGGTAATTAAAAAAGATGGTCGTTTAGTTAATTTTGAACCTGTAAAAATTAATATTAGTTTATCCAACTGTAGCAGTGATTTAAATACTCACCTTAACAAGGTGGATGCTGATTTGATCACAAAGGATGTTGAAAAGAAAATAATAAAATTAAGAGGAAATGATGGTGTTACATCAAGTTATGAAATCATATCTTTAGTATTGTATACTTTGATTGATATGGGATTTAAGAAAATAGCAGATTCTTATTATCATAATCGTTTTCATAATTAGGATAAGAAAGAAAACAAGAGGTCTCTCTACTAAAATCAGTTTAAAGGTTCGAGAGATCTCTTAAGACATTTCTGCTATTAAAAACATTATATGCATACCTTGAGAAGTGAATCTTCCCTCATATTCAGTAGTTATGTTCTCTTCAAAATTGCTCTTATGAAGGTCGTATGTCTGATACTTTATTACGAAACCACTGGATTTAAAATATTTCTGGGAATCATCAAATAAACCCTTATCATCTGTCTTAAACCATATTTGAGAATTTGCTTTCATAAATCCCTTATACTTTTCTAAAAAGTGGTTATAAGTTAACCTTCTTTTATTATGTGTCCGTTTAGGCCATGGATTGCAGAAGTTAATAAAGACTCTGGATATTTCATCCCTTTCAAAAATATTTTCTATAAATTCGATTTGCATAGGAATAAGTCTTATATTCTCCACATATTCATCTTTTGAATACAAGGTTTCTTCTACTGTTCTCTTTGCATAGACAAGAATTTCATCTTTAAAATCAATTCCTATATAGTTTATATCTTGATTTTTAAAAGCATTTTCTGAAATAAATTTTCCTGTCCCACATCCAAGCTCAAGGTATATGGGATTGGAATTTTTGAATTCTTCATGCCATCTTCCTTTATACTTTTCAGGATATTTATCAGAGCTTGTTATAACAAAGTTGGCATCTTCAAGTTCAGGTCTCGCCCATTCCTTCTTACGTACTCTCATTTTTCCTCCTCATAGACTAGTCTGTATGTCCGTCTTCTAAAAAAATATGATACCACAAGTTAGAATTTTTAGCAATCATTCCTGTCCCTATTGCCCTAGCATCCTTCTATACTCCTCTATCTCTTTCTCATTCCCCAATATGAAATGCTCTCTTTCAATTTCCACCCACTTAGGCTTATCTTTAGAATATTCATGTATTGATGAATCATATGCCTTCAGAACCTTTGCTTTTTCCTTCCTTGGATCTGGAATTGGTATTGCCGATAGAAGAGCTCTTGTATATGGATGAAGTGGGTGTTGGAATAGTTTTTCAGTTTCTGCAAGCTCTACTATCTTTCCCTTATGAATTACTGCCAATCTATCAGTTATAAATCTCACTACTGATAAGTCATGGGCGATAAATAAGTATGTAAGGCCCATCCTCTTCTGAAGATCTGACAATAGATTTAATACCTGAGCCCTAATGGATACATCTAAGGCAGAAATAGGTTCATCTGCTATGATAAAGTCCGGCTCCATTATAAGTGCCCTTGCTACCCCTATCCTCTGTCTTTGACCTCCTGAAAATTCATGAGGAAACCTTGAAGCGAATTCCGGTAAAAGTCCTACATCTAAAAGTGCCTTAGCTACTTTTGCCTTCCTCTCCTCTTCATCCTTGTAGCTTTTTAGATTGTACAATCCTTCGGAAACAATATAATCAACCTTAGCTCTTTCATTTAATGAAGCCATAGGGTCTT
>CAZTEN010000212.1:0-3721 GCA_964612495.1 uncultured Tissierella sp.
TTTTTCTCTGCCAACTAAAAATGATCCGTCCCTTTGTGTAAGCTGTGCAAAGTTTATAGCATAATCATCTCTACCTTGATTGTACACATATACTGAAGCCTCTGGTCCCATAAAGCCGATTTCTGCCTCTCCGCTTATTAGAGCAGCCATTACCTTATCTGCACCTTTTCCATTTATCAATTCAATTTTTAGTCCTTCTTCTTCAAAGAAGCCCTGGGTTAAAGCTACATATTGTGGGGTATAAAATAAACTGTGGGTAACCTCAATTAAGGTTATTTCTTTTAATTCCATATCTTGTTTACATGCCGTTAGTGTAAATCCCAGAATCATAATGATTACAAGGACTATAGCTAGTTTACTAAAATACTTTGACATTTAATCCCTCCTTGTATAATATTGTAAATATGATATGACCTATTCTTATAATATTCTATTCACTATTAATGGTTACTTTTTTGGGGGTGTAGATTATGAATATACCGAACTTAATAACGATTTTTAGATTGTTTTTAATACCTATATTTCTTATGGTATTTCATTCTAATATGATTAATAATATCCTATATGGAGGTTTGATTTTCATATTAGCAGGGATATCAGATGTATTAGATGGCTATATAGCCAGGAGGTATAATCAAACTACTAAATTGGGGACTTTTCTTGATCCTTTTGCTGACAAGCTAATGAGTTTTGCGGTCCTTATTAGCTTCACCATGAAAGGTTTAATACCAATATGGATTCTTATCCCCATTCTAATAAAGGAAGTATTGATGATAACTGCAGGGCTTATTATGTATTTCAGAAAGGATAGAAGGGTAATTCCGGCTAACAGATACGGGAAATTAGCTACTGTATTCCTATACTCTTCCATAATGACCATTGTATTTAAGCTTCCGGAGAATATAATTAGGCTATTTTTAATAATAACTCTTTTAATGAATGTAGTAGCCTTCTATAATTATTTGAAAATATATTTAAGGAAGTAATAAGCTAGACTAATGCGTTGACAAAGGTTGATTTAATTTATATAATGATTTTAGTAAAAAGCCATGGATAACATGGAATTAAGGTGGTACTACAATGCCCTTCGTCCTTTGTTTTTTTGGACGGAGGGTTATTTTATCATAGGAGGAAGAAGATGTTAGAAAATTTACCAAAGACGTATGATCCCAAGGATTTTGAGGATAGGCTCTATAAGTTCTGGAGTGACAATAACTATTTCACACCAAAAGTAGATAAAAATAAAAAGCCATTTACAATTATGATGCCTCCACCAAATGTTACCGGAAGCCTTCATATGGGTCACGCTTTAAATAATGCAATTCAAGATGTATTGACCAGGTGGAAGAGAATGGATGGGTATGAGGCCTTATGGTTACCTGGTACAGACCATGCCAGCATATCTACAGAAGCTAAGGTTGTTGATAAGATTAAATCAGAGGGAAAATCCAAGGAAGAGATGGGAAGAGAAGCCTTTCTAGAAGAAGCTTGGGATTGGACCAATCTATATGGTGGTAGGATTAAAAACCAACTTAAAAAGCTTGGGGTTTCATGTGATTGGTCAAGAGAAGCCTTTACTCTAGATGAAAATCTTAGCAAGGCTGTAGAAGAAGTATTTATTAGACTATATGAAAAAGACCTTATTTACAGAGGAAATAGAATAATTAACTGGTGTCCTAGCTGTACAACTGCTATTTCCGATGCAGAAGTAGAGCATGAGGATAGCCATGGGTCTATTTGGCAAGTCAGATATCCCCTAAAGGATGGCAGTGGTCATATTGAAATTGCAACCACAAGACCGGAAACCATGCTTGGAGATTTAGCTATAGCTGTTAATCCTGAAGATGAAAGATATAAGGATCTTATTGGTAAAATAGTAATTCTACCTTTGGTTGGTCGCGAGATTCCAATAATTGCTGATTCCTATGTAGAGATGGAATTTGGAACAGGGGCTGTAAAGATTACCCCATCCCATGACCCTAATGACTTTGAAGTTGGAGCAAGACACAATCTAGGTCAATGTATTATTATGAGTGAAGATGGGTCCATTAATGAAAAAGGCGGAGAATATAAGGGCCTTGAACGATTTGAAGCAAGAAAGAAGATAGTTGACGATTTAAAAGAGGGAGACTATTTAGTAGCTGTTAAGGACCATGACAATGCAGTAGGTCATTGTGAAAGATGTAAGACTATAATAGAGCCCCTTATATCCAAGCAGTGGTTTGTTAAGATGGAGCCTTTAGCTAAGCCTGCATTGGAAGCATATCATAAGGGTGAGGTAAACTTCACTCCTGAAAGATTTGGAAAGATTTATACCCACTGGCTTGAAAATATTAAGGATTGGTGTATTTCTAGACAGCTTTGGTGGGGACATAGACTTCCTGTTTATTATTGTGATTCCTGTGGTGAGGTAATGGTATCACGTACTCCTGTTGAAAAATGCACAAAATGTGGAAGTACAGATGTAAGACAGGATACAGATACACTTGATACATGGTTTTCATCAGCATTATGGCCATTCTCAACACTAGGCTGGCCTGAGAAAACTCCTGATTTGGATTATTTCTTCCCTACTGATGTACTGGTTACAGGATATGATATAATCTTCTTCTGGGTCATAAGAATGGTTTTCTCAAGTATAGAGCAGATGGGAGAGGTTCCTTTCAAAGATGTTTTCCTTACAGGTTTAGTTCGTGATTCCCAGGGAAGGAAGATGAGTAAGTCCCTAGGAAATGGAATAGATCCCTTGGAGGTCATAGATGAATATGGTGCCGATGCCCTTAGATTTACTCTTTTAACTGGAAATAGTCCAGGAAACGATATGAGATTCTATACCGAAAGAGTCGAAGCCAATAGAAACTTTGCCAACAAGCTTTGGAATGCAACTAGATTTGTTCTTATGAATCTTCAGGAGGATATTGATTTTGCTCAAATTGACCTTGAATCCTTAGAGGAGGAAGATAAGTGGATATTATCCAAGCTAAATAAGACTATAAAAGAAGCCTCAGACAATCTAGAAAAGTATGAGCTGGGAATGGGTGCTCAAAGAATTTATGATTTCATCTGGGATGAATACTGTGACTGGTATATAGAAATGGTTAAATCTAGACTCTATGGAAGCGATGAAAAGAGTAGAGTTACTGCCCAAAAGGTTCTTGTTTATGTGCTAAGGGATATATTAAAACTACTTCATCCGTTTATGCCATTTATTACAGAGGAAATCTGGCAGCATCTTCCTGATAGCAAGCAAGCTCTAATTGTGACATCCTGGCCAAAATATAAGAGTGAATTAGAGTTTGAGTATTCAGAAAACTCTATTGAATATATAAAGACAGCTATTAAACACATTAGAAATGCCAGAGCAGAGATGAATATAACGCCATCAAAAAAAGCAACCACAATTTTTGTGACTAAGAATGATATTGTAAAGTCCTATCTAGAAAATGGTAAGAGATACTTTATTAATCTAGCAAGTGCAGATTCTATTCAAATTCATGATAATAAGGATGGTTTAGGTGAGGACAACATTTCTGTAGTTCTTCATAAAGCTGAAGCCTACTTGCCGCTTAAGGAATTGATAGACTTCGATAAAGAGATTGAAAGGCTTGATAAGGAAAAGGAAAAATTGGAATGCGAGATTAAAAGAGTAGTTGGAAAGCTATCAAACCAAGGTTTTGTAGCTAAGGCACCAGAAGCTGTAATTGATGCAGAAAAAGTAAAG
>CAZTEN010000213.1:0-3714 GCA_964612495.1 uncultured Tissierella sp.
TCCATTATATGCAAGAGATGATGGTTTTCCTGCCTCCATATCCTTCTTAGCATGTGCAAATAGTTCTCCCAAATCCTTATAAGAAAAATCTATCCAGCCCTGGTCTAGTCTAGTATTAATTCTAGAAATGTCAACCTCTGCAATAACTCCTACTCCACCGGCAATCTTAGCTGCCTTTCCTTGGGCTCCACTCATTCCACCTAGACCGGAGCTTACAAATATATGACCTTTTAAATCCTCATCTCCGCCTATACCTAGCTTCATCCTACCTGCATTTAGTATGGTGTTAAAAGTTCCGTGAACTATGCCCTGAGGTCCTATATACATCCAGCCGCCTGCTGTCATCTGTCCATAGTTTGCAACCCCCATTGCCTGAGCCTTGATCCAATGGTCTTGGTCATCAAAGCATCCAACCATTAAGGCATTAGTGATTATTACCCTGGGACTTTGTTTACTTGACCTAAACAAGCCAAGGGGATGACCTGATTCTAAAACCAGTGTCTGTTCATCTGTTAACTCCTCAAGATACTTCATGGTAAGATTGTACTGCATCCAGTTTTGGAATACCTGACCTGTTTCTCCATAAGTAACTAACTCATATGGATATAGGGCTACATCGAAGGATAGATTGTTGTCTATCATTACTTGAAAAGCCTTACCTTCAATGCATTTTCCCTTGTACTCATCTATTGGCTTTCCATAAATAGGTCTATCCGGTCTAAACCTATATCCATAGATCCTTCCTCTAGTAAAAAGCTCCTCTAAAAATTCAGGTGCAATTTTCTCATGCAGGTCTTTAGGAATATATCTCAAGGCATTTTTCAAAGCAATTTCCGTTTCATTTTTAGTCAAGGTAAATTCTCTCTTAGGGGCCCTTCTGATAAGTTTATTGAACTTTGGATAATCCGGTAGATAATTATCAAGCTTTATCTCCATTGCATTGCCAATTATTTCATTAGTCCACATAAGATTACCTCCCTTGTCTTGTATATACTATCTTACCGTTTTTAATAACAGTATCCGTATGATTGATTCCAAAATGATAAATCATATAGTCAAGATTTGGTGCATCGAATATAGCAATGTCCGCCTTCTTTCCTACTTCAAGGGACCCTACCTTATCCTCGATTCCTAAGGCTGCCGCAGCATTAATGGTGACTCCCACTATTACTTCTTCAGGCTGCATCTTTAGGGTTAAGGATGCTAAGGTCATCATAAGCTGCAGATTTTCACTAGGACAGCTTCCCGGATTATAGTCTGTTGAAATTGCAACAGCTACATTTTTTTCTATCATTTTCCTTGCCCTTGCTAAAGTACCCTTTTGGAGATTGAAGCTGGTTCCGGGAAGAAGTACTGCTATAGTTCCTTTCTCAGCCATGTCTTCAATCCCCTGATTGCTGGCACCTATTAGATGTTCTGCAGATATACATCCTATTTCTGCAGCCAGCTCAGCACCACCTAAGGATACTATTTCGTCTGCATGAACCTTTGGAATAAGCCCATTTATCTTTGCAGCATTTAGTATTCTTCTTGACTGGTCTACTGAAAAAACTCCTTCCTCACAAAATACATCACAGAACTTTGCCAAGTTTTTTTCGGCTATATAGGGTATGTATTCATTGACTAGCTTATCTACAAAGAAATCGGAATTTCCCTTGTATTGCTCAGGAACTGCATGAGCACCCATAAATGTAGAAATAATCTCTAGGGGATGGTCTCTATTTAATTTATTTGCTACTTCTATTTGCTTTAATTCAGTCTCGAAGCTTCCTATTCCATAACCTGATTTAGCTTCCACTGTAGTAACACCATAGCTCATCATGGTGTTTAGACTCTTCTCTGCCTTCTTATACAGGTCTTCAAAACTTGCTTTCTCTGTATCCCTAGCTGTGGAATGAATTCCTCCACCCCCTGCTAATATTTCAAGATACCCTTTTCCAGCTAACTTCATAGGAAGTTCATGTTCACGACTACCTCCGTGGACCAAGTGAGTATGTGGGTCTATAAGCCCTGGGGTTACGGTTTTGCCTTCAGCATTTAGTACTATTGTAGTCTCATCTATTTCTATACCATCAGGAAGAGTCCCTCTACCTAGGTAGATTATCTTATCATCATTAACTGCAACAATTCCGTTTTCAATAAGACCTACTTCTCCTTGTTGGGTTCCCTTTCTAGGCCTATTTTCCCCACTAATAGTCAACAAATTCTTTATATTCTCAATTACTAATGTTGCTTTCACCCTATCACCCTTTCTACTCAGCCATCCTCTTTTCTAAAATCTGATTCTTATGAAAGTTTTCCAATCTCAAATAGTAATCTGCTGCATCGATTAAGGCCTCCATAGGAACAAGACCGACAATTTCACTCCCTATAACATTGACCCCATATCTCATGGCTTCTCTTTCAACCGTATCAAATACCCTAAAAAGTGGTGTCTTAGTATAATCAATCATATTGATTGAAACCTGTACAATATTCCTTTCAATAATCTCAATTCCTAGTGCCTTACAATATGTAAAACCACCGCTTTTAGCTCTAATTGCCTTTGCAATCTTCTTTGCAATCTCAAGATTATCAGTAGCAAGGTTGATATTATAGGCTACAAGTGGCATTCTAGCACCTATTGCTGTTACACCTGATTTTATGTTTAAGTCAGTTGGCCCGAAATCAGGAGCCCAGCCCTCTGATTTCAGTTTCTCCGCCATTCCCTCATACTGGCCTTTCCTAATGTCAGCTAAATTTTCCCTGTTAGGAGAACTTGCAGATTTTTCATAAAGATAAACGGATATGCCAAGATCTCTTCCGATTCTATCTCCTAACTTCCTAGAAAGCACAACGCATTCCTCCATAGTCACCTCTGATATAGGAATCAAAGGGATCACATCTGTAGCACCCATTCTTGGATGTTCACCCTTGTGGTCACTCATATCTATTAGCTGGGATGCCTTATTAGTTACTCTAAAAGCTGCCTCAAGAACAGCCTCTGGGCTCCCTATGAATGTAACAACACTTCTATTGTGATCCTTATCCATGGAATAATCTAAAAGTTTTACACCTTCAACACTTCTTATTTCATCTAATATTAACTCTAGACTAGCTTTATTTCTACCTTCACTGAAATTTGGCACGCATTGAATTATTTTTCCCATTCTTATCCTCCATTAAGAATACGTTTTCATACATTGGATATTTTGTTTAGACTAATAAGTTAGCAGGAGAATTCTCCTGCTAACTCTTATCTCTTATTGATTAATCCCTTCTGGAATGCATCCTCTATCATATAGTTTACATAACACCATAATTCATCAGAAGAATGCTTAACCGGCTCTATCCTCTTATAGACATCCGCCTTGGAAACATCATACTCCTGCCATGTTCCTCCACTATTTTTATAGTTGCTAAGCATAGGTTGAAGCCTATCCATAGAGTTAGCAAATAGGGATTCATGGGTTTTCATCTCTTCGAATTCATCCCAAAGAGACCTTAATTCATCTGCTTTTTCATGGTCTAAAATCCCGAAGATTTTCTCAGCAGCTGCAATTTCCTTCTCTTTATTATCAATATATCCCTGTTCATCATAGCAGAAGATATCTCCTGCATAGATTTCGACTAGGTCATGAGCCAATAGCATCTTAATTACCTTTAATAGGTCTATTTTTTCATTTGTATATTCGGATAATATCATTGCCATAATGGAAATATGCCAAGAATGTT
>CAZTEN010000214.1:0-3679 GCA_964612495.1 uncultured Tissierella sp.
GGTGTGATGAAATTGCTATGCAATTTCTTCCGTTACTTAAGTACTTGTTTAGGGGCAGAGTAATCTGTCCCTATTAAAGACTATGTGAAAAATTAAATTAATATTGAATCTAGTAGCATTTAAGGAGCGAATAAATAATGCAACAAGCAGTATTACCCTTTATCATCGCGATTATAATTTCCTTAATATTAACTCCTTTAATCCGAAAATTTGCCTTTAAAATAGGGGCTATCGATATACCTAAGGATGAAAGAAGAGTACATAAAGAGCCAATGCCTTTAATGGGCGGATTGGCCATATATTTTGCCGTAGTCATTACCAGTCTAATATTCATTCCAGTAGACAAGACCTTAATTTCCGTACTTGTAGGTGGGAGCATAATTCTTATTTCCGGTATGATAGATGACATAAAGGGAATGAGTCCTAAGCTTAAGCTTTTATTTCAAATAGGTGCAGGTCTGGTACTAATAGCCGGAGATGTAAAAGTTGAATTTTTTACTAATCCATTTACAATAAACAATGACCTAATATATTTAAATTGGTTATCTATACCAATAACCCTATTTTGGGTAGTTGGAATTACAAATACCTTAAATCTAATAGACGGCCTTGATGGACTGGCTGCAGGTGTTGCTATGATATCTGCCTTATCACTTACCTTTGTGGCTGAAAAATTCGGATATACTACAGTTATTTTGATATCGGTCATAGTAGCAGGCTCAACCCTGGGGTTTCTACCATTTAACTTCAACCCGGCCAAGATATTCATGGGGGATACCGGTTCCTTATTCTTGGGATTTATGCTGGCCGCTGTATCTATTGAAGGGGTTATGAAGAGCGTTGCAACTATAGCATTTATAGTGCCTATTATTATTCTTGGAGTCCCTATATTCGATACTACTTTTGCAATTTTTAGAAGGCTATTGAGTGGTAGGTCAATAATGTCGGCAGATAAGGGTCATTTACACCATAGGCTACTAGCTAGGGGTTTTTCACAAAAGAAAACTGTCTTAATACTATATGCAATCTCGGCTGCCTTCGGTATATTTGCGGTTCTGGTAGCCAAGGCTAATAGCAAACAAGCAGTTTATTTATCAGTCATAATGTTTGTCCTTACTGTAATATTTGCAATGAAGTTTGGATTATTTGGAACAAAAAAGGAATAGGATGTGATTACTTGAAGATTATGACCGTTTTCGGCACTAGGCCTGAAGGAATCAAAATGGCACCTATTATAAAGGAGATTGAAAAGAGGTCTGAAATAGAAAGTGTAATATGTATAACTGCACAACATCGGCAAATGCTGGATCAGGTATTGAAGCTATTTGAAATCAGGCCGGACTATGACTTGAACATTTTTAAGCCTGGGCAAAGCTTAACCGAAATAACTACCAGGGCAATAAAGGGGTTAGAAGAAGTAATAATTAAGGAAAGACCCGATGTGCTTCTTGTTCAAGGTGATACAACTACGGTATTTGCAGGTGCCTTAGCGGCATTTTATCAAAAGGTTAAAATTGGACATGTGGAGGCGGGACTTAGAAGCGGTAACCTCTATTCCCCTTATCCAGAAGAAGCTAATAGAAAGTTAACGGGAGTCTTGACCAATTATCATTTTGCACCTACGGATATAAATAGGCAGAACCTCTTAAGGGAAGGCTATCCTGATGAAAATATATTTATAACCGGGAATACGGTTATAGATGCCCTTAAATATACTGTTAAAGAGGGGTATCTATTTGATAAGCAAATATTAAATGATTTGGACTATATAAATAAAAGGGTTATATTACTTACTTCACATAGAAGAGAAAATATAGGTAAGCCTATGGAGAATATCTTCAAGGCCGTAAATGATATAGTTGAATGTCATGAAGATGTAGAAGTTGTCTTTCCCATGCATTTAAACCCTAAGGTAAGGGATTTAGCAAGGAAGATTATGGGGTCAAATAGCCGCATACATCTAATAGAGCCTCTGGAATATGAACCATTTACAAACCTTATGGCTAAGTGTCATTTTGTGGTTACTGATTCAGGTGGACTTCAGGAAGAGGCTCCAACGCTTGGCAAGCCGGTTTTAGTAGTAAGAGAGGAAACAGAGAGGCCTGAAGGAGTAGAATCGGGTACAGCTAGGCTTATAGGAACTACCTTTGAAGGTGTATATAATAATATGTCTCTGCTCCTTAAGGATAAGGATGAATACAATAAAATGGCAAAGGCCGTCAACCCTTATGGAGATGGTCGAGCAGCCGAACGAATAGTAGAAATTCTCTTAAAACAAATTAAATTTTAAAATAGGTATAAAAGGTATCCTTACTTGGTAATACTTTAATTATTAGGAAAGGGTACTTTTTATATGAAATGTTTTGTCCCCCTTTACATTTTTAAAAGTGCCCTTTCCTTAAATAATTTTAGGAGGCACCTTATGAAAAAAATATTACTAATTGCAATTATATTATTAGTTTTAATCCCTTATTTTACACAAGCAAGTAGTGAGAAAAATGATGAAGAGATCCTGTTATCCATAATGGATGACCTAGATGGAAAGTTATTGGAGACGGATATAGGAGCTAGTGAAAAGATAATAGACAGCTTTTTAAGCCTTTCTCAATTAGATAAGATTGGACAAGACTTGCTTAAGCCTATGGGAATGATTGGAGAAGAAGGGAAGGTATCTTCAGAGGAAATTGAGGAAGCCTATTTTATAAAGGAAGTAATTCAGGATGAAGGATATAACCAATTAAGTTATTTTGGATATGATAATAAGAGGAATCCATTAACTATAATATTGACTTCATATATAAACATGGATCAAAAGGGCGAAACTTATCTTTATATAAATACCTTGAAAAAGGCATCGGAGTCCCTAAACCACCCTTTAGACAAAAAATACTTATTATTAAATAAAATGGGGATTTTTGATGAAAATAATGATATAATAGATAAGGTTAAAAATATTTATCTTAAATTTAACAAAGAAGTGAATGTTACTACCTGCCTTATAGGTGAAAAAAGTGGTAAATTTAGTGATGAAGAAATTTATAAGCTAAGGAATTCAATGCTTAATTTAAATGGAAAAATAGTAGATGAATACAAAGACGAAAATTTGATATCCCTAACGGGATTTACTAACTATATAGATAATAATATATTAGCTGGTGATGATAGAATAAATCTTAATGTAGCATTAACATACTATGAGTATGATAATAAGACTATAATATGGATAGGAACCCCTATAATAACCAGTGGCTATTAATTAGGAGGAGATAATTTGGAAAAGATATTAGTTGAAAAGAGTCCGCCACTAAAGGGAAATGTTAGAATAAGCGGAGCTAAGAATGCGGCACTGCCTCTATTGGCAGCATCCCTTTTAGGAACTGAGGATATTATTTTGGAAGATGTACCTAAACTAAAGGATGTTGAGTTAATGTGTGAGGTTTTAACCTCTCTAGGTTCAACGGTAGAATACTTAGATGATGATATAATAAAGATAAACTCTGCAAATGTTAATAAATATGAAACTAGCTATGAACTAATGAGTAAAATGAGGGCATCATTCCTTGTAATGGGACCCTTGTTGACTCGACTTGGCAAGACTAAGAATTCATTACCTGGTGGCTGTGCTATAGGTACAAGGCCTATAGATCTTCATCTAAAAGGATTTAGGGCTCTTGGGGCT
>CAZTEN010000215.1:0-699 GCA_964612495.1 uncultured Tissierella sp.
TGAACCTGATTCACCAACTAAACCAAAAGTTTCACCTTTATATATATGAAAGCTTACATCATCTACAGCTATAAATTTCTTTTTTTTCTTTCCAAATTCTACTCTAAGGTTTTTAACCTCCAAAAGTTTCTCCTTACCCATTTGATCTCCTCCATTGCCGTCTTAAAATTTTAATGGATTCAGGTGGCTCAACCTGTGGCGCTCTCTTATCCAAAAGCCAGGTTCTTGCCTTATGGGTTGTGCTAACTTCAAAATAGGGTGGTTTTATTTCAAAGTCAATTTTAAGGGCCTTGTTATTCCTTGCTGCAAATGCATCTCCCTTTACTTCATTGAAGAGATTTGGTGGTGTTCCCTTAATTGAATATAAGGGTTGACCCTTTACTCCCAATTGGGGAAGCGATGATAGAAGTGCCCAAGTATAAGGATGCTGTCCATTGTAAAAAACTTCCTCACATTTTCCAATCTCTACAATATCCCCGGCATACATTACTGCAATCCTATCTGCTACATTGGCAACTACCCCTAAATCATGGGTAATATATATTGTTGTTAAACTATATTTTTTCTTTAAATCTTTTAAGAGTTGAAGAATCTGCGCTTGAATAGTTACATCAAGAGCCGTAGTAGGCTCATCACATATGAGTATGTTGGGTCTGCAGGCTACTGCTATGGCTATGACTACCCTTTGCCTCATTCCAC
>CAZTEN010000215.1:709-1691 GCA_964612495.1 uncultured Tissierella sp.
GCCGGAGAATTCATGGGGATACTGCTTATATCTTTTTTCAGGATACTGAATTCCCACATCCTCTAATATTTCCAGAACAGCCTTTTTAGCCTCCTCACCCTTAAGTCCCTGGTGGAGCTCTACTGCCTCCTTAACCTGCTTTCCTATAGTCTTTAAAGGATTTAAGGATGTCATAGGCTCTTGAAAAACCATAGCTATTTGCTTCCCTCGAATAGTGAGCCATTCCTTCTCAGTATTGTATTTTGCTATATTATTGCCCTTATACATTATCTCTCCCTTATCTACCCAACCATTAGAATCCAGTAACCCCATAAAACTCTTGGTCAAAACGCTTTTTCCGGATCCCGATTCACCTACTATTGCTAAACTTTCACCTTCATATATATCTAGGGAGACTTCTCTAATAGCTTTGAGAATCTTTCCCCTTAGCTTAAATTTAATAACTAAGTCTTTTACTTCTAAAATTTTCTCCACCATAGTCCCTCCTATATTCACCTTATTATATGTGATTTCGTGGATCAGCTGCATCAGCAAATACGTTTCCTATTATATAAAAGGAAATGGTTATAATGGATAAGGCAATTGCCGGAAATATGAGTTGGTATCTTAGAGATTCCACCATCATTACTCCCCTGCCTTCGTTGATTAGATTTCCTAAAGATGGGATGTTGATTGGAAGTCCAAGGCCTATATAGGTTAAAAAAACCTCTGAACCTATGGCACCCGGTATTGCTAAAGCCATTTGAAGCATTATGACTGATACTAGATATGGCAAAAGATTCTTAGTAATTATTCTTGAAGTAGGGGTTCCCAAACAACGGGACGCTAAATTGTATTCACGATCCCTGATTATTACTATTTGATTTCTTACAAACCTAGCCATTGATAGCCATCCTGTCATACACATAGCAAATATTAAGGTTGGTATACTAGGTCTCATAATATAGGTTAATAAGACTAGTATTATAGTATTGGGAATGTT
>CAZTEN010000215.1:1701-3670 GCA_964612495.1 uncultured Tissierella sp.
ATTGAGTATTTCAATCTGATGGTTTATATCTAAATGTGAAGTCGGTTCATCTAATAATATTATAGAAGGTTTTTGTGCCAAAGCTTTAGCTATTATAACTCTTTGTCTTTCTCCCCCAGAGATTTCTGTAATAATCCTATCAAGAGACCGCACATAACCCCATAAGGCTCCTATGATAATCCCTAAAATTGCATCCCATATACCTACTAATATTCCAATAAATAAAGAGGTTCTAGTACCGGTCCAAATCCTTGCCCATAGGTCTTGACCAATGGAATTGGTACCAAAGTAAAATTCCTTATCGGGCTCATGATTTCGAAGCTGCATACCCGTATTTTGATCTATTGTTATTTCTGTAGGTGACTTTTGATTTGGAAGATAAGGTTGAATTATGGTGAATGTTAGAAGAATTATCACTATATAAAGGAAGAAAATAGCTATTTTGTTCTTCGAGAATACTTGGAAAGTAGACCGCCAGTAGGAGTAATTTGAATACCCTCCTCTCTTTGCTTTAAGCTCATCATAGTCTGCAAATTCAAACAGTTCTTTATTGATTACATCGGAGAGCTCTTCCATCTTTTTACTCATCATCTGCTCCCCCCTCTCTCCAATTTAATTCTAGGATCCAATATTGCCATTAGAATATCTCCAAGGAAAAGTCCAAAGATTCCTATAGATGAATAGATGAGTACTAAGGCTTGAACTAAGTTGTTGTCCTGTCTTTGAATTACATCTACTAAAAGTCCACCCATTCCTGGAATTGAATAGATTGACTCAATATAAATGGATCCTGCAATTGTATATAAGATTGCACTAGGTAAATATTGAATCATAGGTACAAATGCATTTCTAAGGACATGACTAATCATTATCTTACGATTGCTTAATCCCTTAGCTCTGGCCAGTTTAACATAGTCCCTATTTAGTTCGTCTACCATATATCTTCTCATCCACATGGCATAGGAGGCTATACCCCCTAAGGACATGGATATAGCCGGAAGTATCCAGCTTGGTGGTTTATCTGGGTTAAATAGTATAGGAAGGCTGAATATATCAGTTACATAAAGCTGTAGAAATAGATAATATACTGCAGCCGGAACAGCACTAATAAAGACGATATAGGCTGTACCTACCCTATCCCAAATTCTATCCTTATTCAATGCCATACTTATTCCAAGAAGAATCCCCAATCCTAAGGATAGAGATAAGGTAGCTACTCCAAACTTAAAAGAGTAGGGAATCTTAGTCTTTAAAATAGCAGAGATTTCAACCTTTGGTCTATAGATAATGGATTTTCCTAAATCCCCTTTTAATATCTGCACATAGAAATTCTTCAACTGAACATGTATAGGGTCCCTAAGGCCCATATTTTCAAGTATCGCTTCCCTTTGAGCATAGTCCAGCTTCTCATAGTTAGTACCAAAGTAGCCTTCTTCCGGCATTTGACGCATTAGTAGAAATACTATGGTTATTACCATGAGAAGTGTCATTAAAGATTGGATTAGTCTTTTAAGTGCATATCGAATCATATCTGGACTCCTTTTATAAAACAGTGGACTGTTTGCTCTATAGAAAAGTATATTAAACAGATATGAGAATTATTAATAAAGTTGTTGTGAGCAAATACAAAAAGAGTAAAACCTAAGTTTTACTCTTTTTATCAATAGTCATATTAAATTATACTAATCTTCATTTTTAGTTTGCAAGCTTAAATTCTCCAGCAACCTTATCATAAATAAATACTTCTCCTGTTTCGATAATATAATGCCATCCACTAATTGTAAGTGTCCCATTTTCAAACCTTTCTGCTATATATGGATAAGTTAGTAAGTGTTTTATTTGCTCAACTATATTTGCCTGTTCCATCATCCACTCTCTTTTTCCATTATCTACTATGCTTTTATCTTCTAGAATTCTATTCCTTACAGACTTACTTAATTCAAGCCATTTTTTGGTATGAGGTAAATTG
>CAZTEN010000216.1:0-3613 GCA_964612495.1 uncultured Tissierella sp.
ATATATTGAAAATATCTCATATGTTGAAGGATTAGGTGTTATAATGGCTAAAATAGCTATTTTTTTAATTAAGATTTATCAAGGATATATTAGTAAATATATATTAGTAGGAAAAAAGTGCAGATTCTATCCAACATGTTCAGAATATTCTCTTCAGGCATATGTTAAATACGGGTTTCTAAATGGAACTTGGCTTACTATAAAGAGAATATCAAAATGTCATCCATTTCATGTTGGAGGCTATGATCCGCTTAAGTGATAGGAGGCTAGTTAATGACAGGGTTTTTAGGAAAAATAATGGGTTCCGTACTTAAATTTGTCTATGATATCGTATCCAACATAGGGGCAGAACCTGAAAATTTTTCATTTTTTGCAATTGCTATAATAATAACCACAATAATTTTTAAATTGATATTATTGCCATTTAACTTGCATCAGGCTAAATCTTCAAAGAAAATGGCCGAGATGCAGCCAATAATGAAGGAAATCCAAACTAAGTATAAAAGTGACCCTCAGACAATGAATGCTAAGCTTCAAGAAGCATATAAGGCAAATAACTATAATCCGGCATCCGGATGCCTACCATTGTTAGTTCAATTTCCAATAATATTAGCCTTTTTTGCCGTATTTAGAGAACCTGCAAAGTATGCATTTACTGAGCCCGGAGTCTATGAAGCAATGAATAAGACATTTTTTTGGATTACAAATTTAGATATACCTGATCCCTATTTATGGGGTCTACCATTGCTGTCTGCAGTAACAACATTTGTTCAAACAAAGACTATGGGAAACCAAAGTCAGGACCCACAAACTGCAACTACAATGAAAACTATGAATATAATGATGCCTGTGATGATTTTCTTTGCAGCCAAAGGATTTGCAGCAGGCCTTGCACTTTATTGGCTTGTAGGTAATATATTTACAATAATACAACAACTTATATCTAGAAGATCTTTACCAAAGGTTAAGGAGGGAAAATAGATGAAATATGTTGTGAAGTCAGCAAAAACCCTTGAAGAGGCAATAAAGGAAGGCTTAAAGGAATTAGAGGCAAAGGAAAATGAAGTAGAAGTTGAAGTTCTTGAAGAGCCTAGTAAAGGATTATTTGGACTAATTGGGGTTAAGGAAGCTAAAGTTAAAGTAAGCTTAAAGTATAATCCAATAGATACTGCCTATAGCTTTTTAGACAAAGTCTTAGAGGGCATGGGAATTAAGGCTAATAGTAAGATTAAGATAGAAGATAATACATTATTAGTTGATGTTCAGGATATAAGTCCTACAGATATGGGAATATTAATAGGTAAGAGGGGAAATACTTTAGATGCCATCCAATATCTATTAAGCCTTGCAGTAAATAAAAATAGGGAAGAGTATTTAAAGGTTATTGTAGACTCAGAAAGTTATAGGGAAAAGAGGGAACAAACCCTTATAAATCTAGCAAACAAGATGGCAGAAAAGGCCAAATACAGTAAGAGAGCCGTTAAGCTGGAGCCTATGAATCCATATGAAAGAAGGGTAATTCATGCAACCCTTCACGAAATAGGAGGAGTTAATACCTATAGTGAAGGCGAAGAGCCCTATAGAAGAGTAGTAATAGTATCTAAATAGAAAAGCTAAATGACTAAAGCCCTTTAAATGGGCTTTTTTGCTTAATTTGTTTAATTTAGGAGGAAAAATTATGTCTGAAACCATAGCTGCAATATCTACTGCCATGGGAGAAGCCGGAATCGGAATAGTTAGAATGAGCGGAAATGATGCAATCAAGATTGGAGAATCAGTCTTTAAGGGAAGAGGCGGGGAGATAGAAAATAGAAAGTTGACCTACGGACATATATATGATGAAGAAAAGATTATAGATGAAGTATTGATATCCTTTATGAAGGGGCCCCATACCTATACAAGAGAGGATATGGTGGAAATCTACTGTCATGGGGGGATAGTAGCGGTTAGGAAAATCCTGGAATTATTATTAAAATCAGGTGCTAGACTGGCTGAGGCTGGAGAATATACAAAGAGGGCATTTTTAAATGGAAGGCTTGACTTATCCCAGGCTGAAGCCGTTATAGATATAATTAAATCCAAAACGGATAAGTCCTACCAGGTATCCTTGAATCAACTGGAGGGAAGCTTAACCAAAAGAATCAAGGAAATAAGGGATGTCCTCCTTGGCATGGTAGCTCATATTGAAGTATCCATAGACTTTCCGGAAGAGGATGTAGAGGTTAAAACCCAAAATGATTTAGAAAATAATGCCTTGGAAGTTAAGGAAAAAATATCATCTTTACTAGCTACATCGGATAGGGGTGGAATTCTTAGGGATGGTTTAAATACAGTAATACTTGGAAAGCCAAATGTAGGAAAGTCATCCCTTTTAAATGCAGTATTAAGGGAAAACCGAGCAATAGTAACGGATATACCGGGAACCACCAGGGATATAATCGAAGAATATATAAATATAGATGGAATACCCCTTAAGATAATCGATACGGCAGGTATCAGAGAAACATCTGATGTAGTAGAGAAGATGGGAGTAGACAGGGCAAGAAAAACAGTAGAAGATGCAGACTTAATCATAGCCATCTTCGATATTTCTCGAGAACTTTCCCAAGAAGACCATGAAATCCTGGACCTTATAAAGGATAAGAAAAGTATAATACTCTTAAATAAAACGGATTTACCTAATGTATATGATGAAGCCTACTTTAAGAATTATGTTAAGGACATGGAGATTATAACAAGCTCCATAACCCAAGGAATAGGCATAGAAGAGCTGGAAAACTCCATAAGACATATGTTTTATTCAGGAAGCCTTGAGATAAAATCGGATATAGTAATCAATAACCTAAGACATAAGAATCAACTTGAAAAGGCCTTAAAGAATATAGAAAGCGTAATAGAAGATTTAGAAGCCCAGGTTCCCCTAGATTGCCTAGAAGTAGACCTAAAAAACTGCTGGGAAAACCTAGGGGAAATAAGCGGAGAAACAGTAGGAGAAGACATATTAGATAGGATCTTCTCAGAGTTTTGCATAGGAAAGTAGAAAGCAGTGAACAACGAACAACGAATAGTGAACAGTGAACAACGAACAGTGAACAATATGATTATTGCATTTGATAATAGAAATTTAGTGAACATTTGCAGGACTTGATAGAATTCTTAGGGAATGTAGTTAAAAATCCGTTAAGCAGCTTTCACGTCAAGCAAGCTCGACCCCATAGTAAATTGAAAGCTGTAGGATTTTTAAACGGAATGAGCTTTAGAATTCTTCAAGGCCGAAACCGTGAACGGGTTTCTATTATCAAATAGCTTATCACTGTTTGTTGTTAGTTGTTTATTAACTACCGCTACTGAACAGATAAATTTAGAAAGGTGAAATATATGAGTAACATTAAAAGTTATAACGGAGGAGAATTTGACGTTGTCGTCATCGGTGCTGGCCATGCCGGAATTGAGGCTGCCTTAGCAAGTGCCCGTATGGGGATGAATACCTTGATTCTGACCATAAGCCTGGATGCCATTGCGGCTCTTTCTTGTAATCCTAACATTGGGGGTACAGGTAAAGGCCACTTGGTCCGTGAGATCGATGCCCTTGGGGGGGAGATGGCTATAAATA
>CAZTEN010000217.1:0-3604 GCA_964612495.1 uncultured Tissierella sp.
ACCTCTAAGGGGCCTGCAGTTCATTCCCTAAGAGTCCAGGCCGATAAGAAGAAATACCATACGGAAATGAAGAAGGTATTGGAAGATGAACCTAATTTGCTATTGAGACAAGGGGAAGTAGTTGAGCTCCTCTTTAATGATAATGAAGTTGCCGGAGTCCTAACTAGGACAGGGGCTGTATATAAGTCCAAGGCAGTAATCGTGGCATCGGGCACCTACTTAAGGGGAAGGATATATATAGGAGAAATAAACTATGAATCCGGTCCCGACGGTATGAGCCCTTCCTTGATGCTGTCCCAAAATCTAATGGACAAGGGCTTTAATTTAAGAAGAATGAAGACCGGAACACCGGCAAGAGTTCATAAGGATAGCATAGACTATTCGGTAATGGAAGAACAGCCAGGTGATGAGGAGATTATTCCATTTTCCTTCTCAAATATGGACAAGGAATTTACTCAAGCTCAAGTGCCATGCTATCTTACCTATACTACGGAAGAGACCCACGATATAATCAGAAAAAATATTTCCAGGTCTCCAATGTATGGAGGTGATATAGAGGGGGTAGGGCCCAGATATTGTCCATCCATAGAAGATAAGGTAATAAGGTTTGCAGACAAGGATAGGCACCAGGTATTTATAGAGCCGGAAGGGCTTGATACTAAGGAGATGTACGTACAAGGCTGTTCTTCTACCTTACCTGAGGAAGTTCAAATTGAAATGTATAAAAAGATTATAGGCCTTGAAAATGTAAGATTTATGAGATCTGCCTATGCTATAGAATACGATTCAATAGATCCCACAATACTCAAGAGAAGCTTAGAGCACAAGGAATTTAAAAACCTATTCTTTGCAGGTCAAATCAATGGGTCCTCAGGCTATGAAGAGGCAGCATCTCAAGGACTAATAGCCGGAATAAATGCAGTACAAAACATTAAAGGCAAGGACCCCTTTATATTGGATAGGTCTGAAGCCTATATAGGAGTTTTAATAGATGATTTAGTAACCAAGGGTACAGACGAGCCTTATAGGATGATGACCTCCAGGGCAGAATATAGATTGACTTTGAGGCAGGATAATGCAGATTTAAGATTGACCCAAAAGGGATATGAAATAGGACTGGTATCAGAGGAAAGATATAGAAGGACCTTAGAGAAAAAAGAAAGCATACAAAAAGAGTTAGAAAGACTTAAGAAGGTTGTCATAGGGCCGAGTCCGGAAAACCTTGAAATTATGGAAAAAATAGGAACAACCCCATCTAAGAGCCCTATTAGCCTCTACGAGCTCATTAGACGCCCAGAGGTACATTACGATGATACAAGTCTTTTAGATGGAAATAGGGGGCATTTGAAGAGAGAAGTCAGACTGCAAGTAGAAACACAAATTAAGTATGAAGGATATATTAGCAAACAAATGATCCAAATAGAGCAATTTAAAAAATTGGAGAATAAGAGTTTATCCCTGGATGAAGACTATAATGACATAAGGGGTTTGAGTAATGAGGCTAAGCAAAAGCTTAATAAGTTTAAACCGGATTCAGTAGGTCAGGCTTCTAGAATTTCCGGAATTTCACCTGCAGATATTAATGTATTGTTAATTTATCTAGAGCAAAAAAGAAGAGGTGATAAAGATGCTTAATATGGATGTATTGGAAAAGGGCAGTCTGGAGTTAGGTGTTGAGCTAAACCAAGAAAAGCTAAGTAAATTTTCAAGATATAAGGGCCTTCTTAAGGAGTGGAATGAGAAGATCAATATAACCACCATAACCGATGATATAGAAATAGACCAAAAACACTTTCTAGATAGTATTACTCCTTTTACTACAGGACTTTTTAATGGAAATAAGAGGGTAATAGACATAGGTACAGGTGGAGGCTTTCCCGGTATCCCTCTTAAGATAGTAAATGAAGACCTTCAATTTACCTTGCTGGATAGTCTTAATAAAAGAATAATATTCTTAAATGAAGTAATTAAAGACTTGAATTTAAAGGATATTGAAGCAGTCCACGGAAGAGCTGAGGAATTCAGCAGAATGGAAAACTATAGGGAGAAGTTCCATATATGTATATCCAGGGCTGTGGCATCCTTGGATACCCTAAGTGAATACTGTATCCCCTTTGTAAGGGTGGGAGGCCATTTCATATCCATGAAGGGGCCAGATGTAGATGAAGAGTTAAGGATTAGTAAAAATGCAATAAGTACCCTAGGTGGCAAGCTAGTAGAAATAAAAAAGGTTACTATCCCCCAAACGGATATTACCCATTCTTTAATAATTATTGAGAAAATTAAACAAAGCTCGACAAAATACCCACGAGGCGGAGGCAAACCAAGGAAGAATCCGTTGTAAAGAGGGGGAAAATGTATGAAAAAACCCGGGAAATTTTGAAGGGAAATAAAAGGTCCTTCTAGAATATATAATTTGTAATATATTCGAGAAAAGAGGGGTATTTCTAATGAATTTAAAAAGAGAGATAAAAAACATACCTATTAGCTCAATCAGACCAAATCCTTATCAACCCAGAAAGCTGTTTAATCAAAAGGCCCTAGAGGAGCTATCCAAATCCATTAAGACCTTTGGGGTAATACAACCTATAAGTGTAAGAAGGATAAGTATGCATTCCTTTGAACTAGTAGCAGGGGAGCGAAGATTAAGGGCATCCGAGATGGCAGACTTAACCGAAGTGCCGGCAATTATTATGAATTTTCGGGACAAGGAGTCAGCCTTGATAGCCTTAGTTGAAAACCTGCAGAGAGAAGATTTGAATTTTATAGAAGAAGCAGAAGGCTATAATAACCTAATCAATGACCACCATTTTACCCAGAGTGAGCTGGCAGAAAAGTTAGGAAAGTCTCAATCATCCATAGCCAATAAGTTAAGACTTCTAAGACTACCAGCAGACATCAAAAGGACCCTAATAGAAGAAAACTTAACAGAAAGACATGGACGAGCACTCTTAAAGCTTCCGGATGATAACCTAAGAAGGGTAGTCCTAGAGAAAACTATCAACAACGATTTAAATGTCTCCGGTACCGAAGCAGTAGTAGAAGACATACTGGAAAGTCTAAGACGTAAGGAAAATCTAGGGTTCAAGCAGAATATGAAATCTATGATCTCTATCAGAATTTATCTTAATACCATAAAGAAAGCCTACAAGGCCATAAAAGAATATGGAATTCAAGCAGAATATGGGGAAGAGGATAAGGGAGATTATATATTAGTATCAATAAAAGTGCCAAAGGCAGTGGGACAGTGAACAAAGGACAGTGAACAGATAACAGTGAACAGTGAACAGTGAAGAGTTAAGAGTGAAGAGTTAAGAGTGAAGAGTGAAAAATGGGAATACAGTGAAGAGTTGGAAGTGTTGAAATAGCTGGCTTAGGAGAGAATGTTCCACGTGGAACATTTTCTTTTTTGTATATTTATTTCGAGGTTGGGCTAGCAATTGATAATAGAAACCCACTCACGGTTTCTATTATCAAATTTGCTTCAACATCTTTTGAAATCTACTAAATCGTAGAAATTACTAGATTAAGCAGACATGTTCCACGTGGAACATTTTTTTCTTAAGAGCTCGACCTAGATAACTACGAAACAGTATGACTAAAA
>CAZTEN010000218.1:0-3528 GCA_964612495.1 uncultured Tissierella sp.
AACTTCAATAGTGATATTGGAAGCTCGTGACTTTAGTCATGAGAGGTTCACATAAGATTTTATAGATAAGGTTTAATGCATAGTAATTACATTATTATAACAGGAGGTATAAAAATGACTAAGCCAATTCAACTGTATTTGATTGGAGGATTCCTCGGAGCTGGGAAGACCACATTCCTTCGTTCTATGATGGAGGATTTAAAAACTACTCGTATGGGTGTTTTGATAAATGAATTTGGCAATATTGGTGTTGATGGAACATTAATCGAGAAAGCAGGCGTAGAGATGGTCGAAATCAACAATGGGTCGATTTTTTGTGCCTGTTTGAAGGACGGATTTGTTAAAGCATTGAAAGCTTTTACAGAGCTGCCTGTGGATGTGTTGATTATAGAAAACTCGGGAATGGCTGACCCTGCCGGTATGCACACCATACTTAAGAACCTGTCACCATATATTTCCAGGCAGTATGAATATCGTGGACTCATTTGCTTAGTTGATAGCACGACTTTTCTACGATACTCTGAAGTTCTTGCACCTTTGGTTGGACAGGTTATGGAAGCTGATTATATCATAGTCAACAAAACTGATTTGGTGGACCGTGGCACAATTGCTAATATCCATGAAAAAATACGGAAATTAAATAATCATGCACCTATATACGATACCATCTTTGCTCAGATACCACTGCCACTGCCGGATTTGAAATTAGAGGAAAGGGAATACCAGGACAGAGAAAGCAGCAATTCAATTCTTTCGCGTCCGGCAGTTTACACACTTGAAACTGACATTCCTCCAAATGAGCAACAACTAACCTCATTTTGTAAAGCAATTGGCGATGTAACACTTAGAGTCAAAGGATTTATTAAAACTTCTGACCAATGGCTGCATGTAGATTCTGTAGGCAATGAAGTCAGCGTAACATTAACTACACTCAAGCGTGAACTTCCATACCTTGGAAAGCTTGTGATTATAGGTTGTGACTGGAGTGACATCTCTGGTCAGATTCAATTAGCTTGGGAAACCAATTGCAAGACAAATTATAAATTGTGGCGGGATTAATATAAGGAGCTGAAGATGTTCCAAACTCGTTTCAATGGTTTGAAGTAATTGCTAGGCAATTACTTCTGGTATTTAAAAATTAACAAAATTTATCTGTGAGAGGTGGTGAGATTATGCAGATTATTCAACTGCATTATTTCTGCACAGTTGCACGTTGCAATAATATGAGCAGAGCAGCAGATGAATTGTGGATTTCACAATCAGCACTCTCTAAGGCAATCAGCAGTCTTGAGGAAGAGCTGGGCGTTAAGTTGTTTGATAGGATTGGCCGCAAAGTACGCCTTAACGAAGCCGGTAGGTTGTATTATCACCAGATAAGTCATGTGCTTCTTCTTCTTAATGATGCTGCGCGTCAGGTTCGACTGATAGATAATAAAAACGAAAATGAAGTAAGAGTATTGTTTTCTGGTGCTAATTTCATTAGTAACTATGTTCGCGAAGAGTACGAGCGCACATTTCCTGGGTTGCGACTGATTATTAAAAGTTGTTATGTACCAACTCCAGAGGACATTAGGGAATATGATTTCCATATTTTCGCTTCACCAATGGTATGCGATGAAATGGAAAGTGTTGAACTTCTTAAGGAAGACTTGCTACTGGCGATTGGCAGTAAGAATCCACTTGCTAAAAAAGAAAATGTCGATCTTATTGATACAAAAGACTATTTTTTTCAATCCCTTCCAAGGCATGAAAATTTAAATCAAAACTTAATTAGTTGTTGTCAAAAGTTGGGGTTCGAACCAAATATCGGATTTTTCACAGAAGATTCCTTCACTTATTTTGATGGTTTAATCAACAGTTCGCTGATTGCGTTGATTCCTTCACGCTCCGCATTTCCGGCATTGGCATCAGGCATTATACTGCGGGAAATTAAGAACCCGATATGCCAGCGTACAATCTATCTTGGCTATCACAAAAACCGCGAGATGTCAGAGAATGCTCTCAAATTTAAATCCTTTTGCATTGACCTATTCAAACGACTAGGAGAACCTATGGAAATTGAAGGTTCATGATGCAAACTTTGAAACTACAAAATTTGAATAAAAAAGATATAAATAAAACAATCATATAGAATATAATAATTTTTAGGCGAAGGAAAGAATGATTTTAACATAAATCATTCTTTCCTTCGAATTGTTTTTTTATACATTAAAGATTAAAAGTGTTCAGAAATCATCTCTTGTTTGATTATAGGTGTTTTGTTATAATGAGGTGTAAAGATAAATTTAAGAATAAGCACACAAGTGGATGTATGTGTTAAGTGGTAGTACTTAAGGTTAAAGTGATACTATTTTAGAGAGGATGTTTTTATTGATAAAAATAAAAAAGAATTGGGCTGTACTAATTTTAATATTAACTTTGTCCATGATTTTGTCGGCTTGCACTAAGAATACAGAAGGCCTTGTTGCAAGTGTTGATGGACAGGATATTACCCAAGCGGAATTGGATGCAGATTATGAGGTTTTTAAAAGTCTTTATGAAAGAGAGCTTGGAGAAGATGCTCTAGAGCAGATTGGACAAGATGGAGTTAGCCTAGGAGAGTCTTTAGAGGATAGTATTCTTGAAAAGCTTATAATGGAGAAGCTAATAGCTAAGGAATCAGAAAAGCTTAATATTTCTATAAGCGATGAAGACTTAGATGAAGCAGTGCAAAAATCAATAAATGATATGGGAGGTCAAGAAAGCTTTGATGAATTTTTAGGAAGTATGAATATAACAAAGGACTTTTATGCTTCTAACCTTAAAAAAGAGCTTCTAGTTCAAAAACATAAGGATGAGTTTCTAAAAACAATTACTATTACAGATGATGAAGCTAAGGATTTCTTCGAAGAAAATAAAGACCAATCTACTATAGTAAGAGCCAGCCATATACTAGTAGCTACGGAAAAGGAAGGAAAGGAAGTATTGCAAAGACTTGAAAATAAAGAGGATTTTGCAACTCTTGCTACCCTTGAATCCTTAGACAGCGTATCAGCTGCTAATGGTGGGGAACTAGGTTATTTTGGTAAAGGTAAGATGATTGCGGAGTTTGAAGAAGTAGCTTTTGCTCTTGAAGAAGGAGAAACAAGCGACTTAGTAAAGACAGAGGTTGGGTATCATATAATTCGGGTCACTGAAAAAAAAGATACCTATGAAGAGTTGAAAACTGAAATTACCAATCTTCTTAAGGAGAAGAAGTATTTAGAAAAGGTGCAAGAGCTTAGAGATGAATCAAAGGTTGAGAAATATTTAGATTCTAGTAAGTAATTGGATAAAATAAACCTTGTTGTGCATAAATTTACCCTTTTAGTAAAATAATAAGTTAACATAAAAGATTAAGGAGGGTTAAATTTTGAAGGCAACAGGAATTGTAAGACGTATAGATGATCTTGGTAGAGTTGTTATTCCAAAGGAAATTAGAAGAACCCTTAGAATTAGAGAGGGGGATCCTTTAGAAATATTTACTGATAGAGAAGGGCAGGTAATTTT
>CAZTEN010000219.1:0-3521 GCA_964612495.1 uncultured Tissierella sp.
GATTTTCTTGATAAAAAGGAAGCCAAGAGAATGGATAGAATGTCACAGTTTTCAGTAGTGGCTACACGCCTTGCAATGGAAGATGGAGAAATCAACCTTGATAAGCTTAATAGAGATAGAATCGGGGTAATTATTGGGTCTGGAATTGGTGGTATTGGAACCCTTGAAAGTGAAGTCATAAAATATACTGAAAAGGGTCCGAATAGAGTAAGCCCACTATTTATTCCTATGATGATTTCAAACATGGCAGCTGGTCAAGTATCCATGAATTTTGGACTTAGGGGAGCTTCTATGGTCATAACAACTGCTTGTGCATCTGCTACCCATGCAATAGGTGAAGCCTTTAGAATGATTAAATATGGAAATATGGATATGATTGTAACGGGAGGAACTGAAGCAGGAATAACAACGGTTTCTATTGCAGGATTCTGCTCCATGAAAGCACTTTCTACTAATAATGATAATCCATCAAAGGCTTGTCGTCCATTCGATAAGAATAGAGATGGCTTCATAATGGCTGAAGGAGCAGGAATATTAATCCTTGAAGAGTTGGAACATGCGATAGATAGAGGGGCAAAAATCTATGCTGAAATCATTGGCTATGGTGCTACTTCAGATGCATTCCATATTACACAACCTGATCCGGAAGCAAGAGGGGCAACAAATGCTATGAGACTTGCTCTTGAAGAAGGGAATGCAAATTATGAGGATGTAGGCTACATAAATGCCCACGGTACATCAACCTATTTCAATGATAAACTTGAAACCCTAGCAGTAAAGACCCTGTTCAAAGACCACGCTTATAATATAAACATAAGCTCCACTAAATCTATGACAGGACATCTCTTAGGAGCAGCAGGGGGGGTTGAAGCCATTGCAACAGCCATGGCTATAAAGGAAGGGAAAATCCCTCCAACAATCAACTATGAAAATCCTGATGAAGAATGTGATTTAAACTACACACCGAACAAGTATGTAGAAAGAGATGTAACATTAGCCTTATCCAATTCATTAGGCTTTGGCGGACATAATGGAAGTATATTATTAAAGAAATATTAATTAAGAAGTACTTTGAAGCAAAGATGTTTCAAAGTCCTTTTTTTATTTATTTAATTATAATGAATTGTGATTCTGCAATTGCAAATACTATGTTATACTAACAGTATATTGGAGGTATATCATGGAATTTATAATACCTGATTATGTGAATGAAATATTAAATAGATTGGAAAATGCGGGATTTGAGGCATATATAGTAGGTGGAAGCGTACGGGATTTGTTCCTTGGAAAGGCACCTTCCGATTATGATATAACTACCTCGGCAACTCCGGAAGAGATTCAGGAGGTATTTAGCGATTTTAAAACCATTGACGTAGGAAAAAGATTTGGCACCATAGTAGTGGTTCACCCTAAGGGACATTTGGAGGTTACCACCTTTAGGTCAGAGGGTGAATATACTGATGGCAGAAGACCCGACAAGATATCCTTTTCCAAGGATATATACGAGGATTTAAGTCGAAGAGATTTTACTATCAATGCAATAGCATATAATAATATAAGGGGTATAGTAGACCCATTTAACGGACGTGGAGATATAGAGAAGGGAATAATAAGATCAGTAGGTAATCCTAATGCCAGATTTAAAGAGGATTACCTAAGAATCCTTCGTGCCGTAAGGCTTGCTTCACAGCTAAACTTCAAGCTGGATGATCAAACATATGTAGCTTGTCTATACTTAAGCAATTCCCTGGAATATATAAGTGCCGAAAGAATTAGAGATGAGCTTTTTAAAGTGCTTCTTTCCTCTGTTCCTTCAAAGGGTATTCTATTGATGAAGCAATTGGATATATTGGATGTTATATTACCTGAGTTGTTGGATACAGTAGCATTGGATCAGCAAAATCCTAATCATATTATGGAACTGTTTGATCATATTCTATGTGTGTTGGATAAGACACCACCAATTCTAACCCTAAGAATGGCTGCTCTTTTACATGATATCGGCAAGCCTCGTACCTTTACTATAGATGAGGGTGGAGTAGGACATTTTTATGGACATGATAGGTTGGGAGCTGAAATGTCTAAAATGATTCTCACAAGATTAAATTGCTCAAAAGTCTTTATAGACAAAGTAGCTAAGCTTATTAGTGAGCATATGCATCATTCCAATATGAAGGAAAAGGGCCTGAAAAGACAGCTAATGCGAGTAGGCGAGGAAAATATCTTCGAGCTTGCAGAGCTAAAAAAGGCAGATATGAGATGTAAGGATGAAAGTAAGGATATCAGCATAATAGATAAAAGGGCGGACCGGATTAGGGAAATATTAAAAAATAAGGAGCCCTTCGACAAAAATCACCTAAATATAAACGGAAATGATATAATATCTTTAGGTTTTCCAAGGGGGCAAATTATTGGTGAAATCTTGGACTATCTATTGGAGAAAGTCCTTGAGCATCCGGAATACAATACGAAAGAGAAATTGATAGAACTAGTTAAAAATAAAGTGGACAGTGAATAATTGTTGTTCACTGTTCACTGTTCACTGTTAGTTGTTCACTGATTCTATAAGGGGGAAAATAAATGGGTAAATTATTTGGAACTGATGGAGTAAGAGGTGTAGCAAATGTAGACCTTACTCCTGAATTAGCATATAAAATAGGCAGGGCAGGTGCCTATGTACTTGCAAATTCAAAAAAAGGGAAAGTTTTGGTTGGAAAGGATACTAGAGCATCTGGGGATATGCTGGAAGCAGCACTTACAGCTGGAATATGTTCCATGGGTCTAGATGTTATCTCTCTAGGGGTTATACCTACCCCTGCAGTAGCCTACCTAACACGAAAATATGGAGCTGTAGCTGGAGTAGTCATATCTGCTTCCCATAATCCTGGTGAATATAATGGTATAAAGTATTTTAATTTTGAAGGACTTAAGCTTCCGGATGAAGTAGAAGAGAAAATTGAGGACATAATACTTAATAGCAAGGAAATAGATTTAAGACCTATAAAAAATGAAATAGGTAGAGTATATTTTGAAGAAAATGGAGCTAAGGATTATAAGGAGTTTTTAAAATCCTCAATAAATGTGGATTTAACTGGTTTAACAGTAGCCATGGACTTAGGTCATGGGGCTCTTTCAAAGATAGGACCTGAAACCATGGAGGAATTAGGAGCTAAGGTAATAGCAGTAAATTGTGAACCCGATGGTATGAATATCAATAAATCTTGCGGGTCTACAAAACCTGAAATCATTCAAAAGCTTGTAGTAGATAACAATGCTGATGTAGGCCTTTCCTTCGATGGGGACGCTGACAGAATTATTGCAGTAGATGAAAAGGGTCGCATGTTGGATGGAGACCATATCCTAGCCATATGTGGGACTGATTTAAAGAAAAAAGGCAAATTAAAGAACAATACAGTAGTAGGTACTATAATGACTAATATGGGTCTAGATGTATACCTAAAAGAAAATGGCATGGGAATAGTTAAAACAACAGTAGGAGATAGATATATCTTAGAGGAGAT
>CAZTEN010000220.1:0-3510 GCA_964612495.1 uncultured Tissierella sp.
AAGTACAAGGGTAAAACCATAGCAGATGTGCTGGATATGACTATTGAAGAGGGTTTGGACTTCTTCCAAAACATACCCAAGATTAAGCGTAAACTCCAGACTCTCTTCGATGTAGGTCTAGGCTATGTTAAGATAGGGCAGCCTTCCACTGAGTTATCAGGAGGAGAGGCTCAAAGAGTTAAGTTGGCAACAGAATTATCAAGGAAGTCAACAGGAAAGACTATCTATATTTTGGATGAGCCTACTACAGGCCTTCATAGTGCGGATATCCACAAGCTTATAGAAGTTCTAAACCAGCTAGTGGAAGGGGATAACACAGTAGTAGTAATTGAGCATAATTTAGATGTAATTAAGACTGCAGACTATATAATAGATTTAGGTCCTGAAGGTGGAGATAAGGGAGGTACCATTGTAGGAAGGGGAACTCCTGAAGAAATAGCAGAGAACGAAAACTCCTACACCGGACATTTTTTAAAAAAGGTACTAAAAAGAAATAGGTAAATAATTGACTCCAGAGCTTATCAATAATAGGGTTTGGAGTTTATTTTTTTTAAATTTGTTCATAATTCATTTAATTTGGGTAATATAATTAAAGATGGGTTATTTTTTACAATACATAAGGAGGAATAAATATGAAAAAGCCCTTGTTGAAGTTAATGCTTATTTTATCTATGTTATTGATGGTTTCTGCTGTATCCTATGCTGAAGGTGATATCATCGTAAGAATCGATTCCCAACCGGTTGTATTCACAGAAAGCACAGGTGCACCATTTATCGATAATAACAATAGGACCTTAGTACCATTGAGAATTACTATGGAGACTTACGGTACTGATGTTGCTTGGAATCAAGAGACTAGGACCGCCATTGTTAAGAAGGGAGACACTAGAGTAGAGGTTCCTTTAGGACAGAAGTACATCCTAATTAATGGTCAAGAGAAAGTTATAGATACTCAATCTGTGATTAAAGGAGATAGAATTTACTTGCCAATCAGGGCAGTAGTTGAATCTTTCAAGTCTGATGTTCAATGGGATAGCAATGGAAAGACTGTAGTTATAACAAGAGAACCAATAGATGCAAAGAAGGCTCTTTTAGATGCATATGCTAAGACCTATGAATGGGATAATTATGATATGGAAATGATTATGCATATGATAATGCCTAGCTTAGATGAGGCTGGTAACATGGTTGAAATGCATATGAACATGGATATGTATATGACTGCATTCATGGACCCAATGAAGATTAAATCTACAGCAGGTGTAGAGATGGATATGGGGCAGATGAAGATGACCCAGCCGATTATGGAAATGTATATGACCTTTGAAGATGATACTTATACTAGCTATATGGGAACATATGACGAAGCAGGCAAGCTTACTTGGCTTAAATCCATAGAAGAAAACGAAATTTTTTCAGAGATGATGGATCTTGAGAAGAACAAGGAGTTAAATGAAGCTTCTATCAAAGATGTTAAATACCTTGGGGACTATGTAATCGATGGAAAAGTATTGCAGAAGTTTGAAAATACCACATCATTTGATGCATACAATGAGATGATGGGAGGCTATATGAATATGCTTTCAGCTACCAGCAGTAATGAAGATATGATGGCGGCTGATATGCTTATGAATTTAGAGGATATTGTCTTTGTAATATATGTTGATAAGGCAACAGGGGAAGTAGTCAGATATGATATGGATTTAAGTAATCTATTTGTATCTATGATGCAAGGATTTGGTGAAGCTATGGAGACTTCGGATGAAGAGTTGGAAATGCTAAAATCCATGAAGCTTACAACTCAAATGAATGTATTGAATATAAATACAGCAGAAGATTTTGAAATCCCTAAAGAAGCATTAGAGGCAGAATTAGTTGAGGATATGCCTGTAGAAGAATAAAGAAGTTTTTAATGTCACTGGGGTAGAAAACCGGTGACTTTATTTTTGTATATAGTTCTATGGAATAAAATCTTAAAAAGTATTGCATAATTAATCCTTAGAGAATATAATAACTCTATTAATGTTTTTTCATAGGAGGTATAAAAGTGTTTAAGAAATTATTGATAACAGTATTAGTAGTAAGTATGTTAGTAGTATTAGGTGCTTGTGCAAATACACAGACTCCGGCAGAAACACCTGTAGAGACCCCAGCAGAAACACCAGCGGAAACTCCGGCAGGAGGTAAGTTGGCAGAGATAAAGGAAGCAGGAAAAATAGTATTAGGAACAGCTGCAGATTATCCGCCATATGAATTCCATAAGTTGCTTGATGGAGAGGATAAAATAGTTGGCTTTGACATCGAAATTGCAAAGAAAATCGCTGAAGAATTAGGTGTTGAACTAGAAATAGTAGATATGAAATTTGATGGACTTCTTCCGGCTCTTGTAACTGATGATATAGACTTTATCATAGCAGGTATGGTAGCTAATGAAGAAAGAGCTAAAACAGTCGATTTCTCGATTCCATATTATGAAGCAAGACAAAGAATGATAGTAAGAGCAGAGGACAAGGATAAGTTCAAGGGACCGGAGGATTTAGTAGGCTTACCTGTAGGAGCACAAAAAACCACTATCCAAGAGGAAATAGCCCTAGATAAGTTTGCACAATCTGAATATGTAGGATTAAGCAAGATTACAGATTTAGTTCTAGAGCTTCAAAACAAGAAGATGGATGCAGTAATATTAGCAGAGCCTGTAGCTAAGGCTTATGTAGCTCAAAATAATGCATTACACTTGGCAGATATCGACCTAGGTTCAGAGGAAGGAGTTGCAATAGCAGTAAACAAGGGAAATCAAGATTTAGTTGATGAGTTTAATAAAATTCTGGAAGTGCTAATCAACGAAGGAACTATTGAGAACTTTATTGTAGAAGCAACAAAATTATCAGAAGAATAAGCAATACAATTATGGCAAAAGAGTCAACTCTTTTGCCTCTATTTAAGTAAAGGAGGATCCATTTGGAAATTATAACAAATGTTGTAGAATTTCTCTCTGAATACTATTCATATTTTCTAAAAGGAACACTGACTACTTTGCAGATATCATTCTTCGGAGTTATATTTGGTTCCTTAGTGGGAGTATTAATAAGTTTAATGAGATTATCCAGTAAAAAGATTGTAAGCGGGATAGCAAGAGTATACATTGAAATAGTAAGAGGAACTCCATTATTACTTCAACTTTATATAGTGTACTATGGTTTACCGATGTTCATCCCTCTACCAGAATCAAGAATGTTCTTGGGAACATTAGCTGTGTTGTTGAACAGTGCTGCTTATGTAGCTGAAATTATAAGGGCCGGAATCCAGTCCATTGATAGAGGACAGATGGAAGCAGCCAGATCCCTAGGAATGGGACATGGTATAAGTATGCGATATATTATCATACCACAAGCTTTTAAGAATATATTACCTGCTATGGGTAATGAGTTTATCGTATTGATAAAAGAATCAGCAATAATCTCAACTATTGCAATACCTGACCTAATGTATAACGCTGATACTTTAAGAGGT
>CAZTEN010000221.1:0-3470 GCA_964612495.1 uncultured Tissierella sp.
TATCCCCATAAGCAGATATGGTATTGAAGCTGTTTTCCAGGAAGTCCTCCTCTTCTTGTCTAAATTCAAAGAGCTTATCCTCTGCTGATATTTCACTTATTTGAATTCTTCCAAGGTTTTTATCGAGCCAATGGAAGAACTTAACCAGTGCTACTCCATCCTTAATATATGCTAATCTTTGATTCTCTATTTCCACTTCATTCTTGATGCCCTTTAATTTTGTAGTAATATTCATTTCATCAATAATCTTAACTCCTTCAGGAATAGATGCGGTAAGCCATCTGTTGGTCTTGGACTTTTCCAATAGGATTTTAGAGTCTTTTTCTATCTTCCCTACATAATTCACAACTTCATCATACTTACAAATCTCTACACCATTTTCATCAAGGAATTCCCTGACCTCATTATTTATCTTTTCTTTATTTACAAATAGATATGCCTTATCCTTGGAAATAAGGGCATATGAAATTACAACTGGATTGTTGACTATATCCTTACCCCTTATATTATAAAGCCAAGCTATATCATCAAGACTGGATAGAAGAAAGTAATCTGCCCCACTTTTTTCCATATAAATCCTTACTTCTTGAATTTTATCTTTAGCTGATTTCCCTGTATATCTTTCTTCTAAGGCAAATGTATCTCCCTTAGGGATACTTGGTCTATCTTCCCAGATTTCACCCACTAAATCATATTTCTCTTCAAAGTCTATCTTTAGGTTTCCAAATAATTCCTGTATCCTTTCTATAGACATATTATCCATGGTTTTACCATTATATCCTATAGTATTTCCAGCTTTAAGTGTGTGAGACAGCCATTCCATATATGTTGGAAATCCAGGAGTATTCATCTTCATAAGTTGAAATTCACTGTCTCCAAGTTGTCTTTCAGCCTGTATAAAGTATCTTCCGTCTGTCCACAGGAGAGCTTTATCCTTAGTAACTACTACAGTTCCTGCTGAACCTGTAAATTCGGAAATAAAGGCTCTTCCTTTATAGTAATCTGCCACGTATTCCGATTGATGGGGATCGGCTGTAGGCTCAATATATGCATCTATATTTCTTTTTTCCATCAAGTCTCTAAGTTTTTTTAGCTTTTCATTAACCTCCATATTCCAATTCCTCCTTAGGTTTTTCTATCTTAATTAATATTAATCCTAGACCTAGGGCTGCCAAAGCTCCAGCAAGCTTACCTATAATAAATGGATTTACGTATTGGGGAGCTACTGAGGATACATATCCTAATTGCCCTCCAAATGTAAAGGCTCCACTAACAGCAAAAGCTCCATTTAGTATCTTACCCTTCCAGTTCATCTTCTCATATACACCAAGCATCGGTATACAACTTGCTAAGGATGATATAAGTCCAAGAACTGAGTATTGGTCTAAATCATATTTTTCTTTGATTCTTTTAAGAATTTTATTCATTTTATTAGATAGTAGATATAACAAGGGATATGCTCCTGACAGAATTATACAAATTCCAGCCACAATAATAATTCCTTCTTCAAAGGGAAGCATTCCTTCAATTATTACTATATCAAAAGTGAATTCCAAAATACTAAGTATTAGTCCAAGGGTGCAAATCATGGAAATCAGCTTTCCAAGAATATTAAAGATATTAATCATAAGACCCTGTTGTTTTACCAATCCCCAAGCAATAGGCAAGGCAAATAGAACTACAGGGATTAGGTTTGAAATTATATCCATTATTGGAACCTTCATAAAAAGGCCTGATACAAACATTCCAATGGGCACAGTTACAATTCCTGATAGTATCCCCTTGGTAAAATAGGGATAATCCTTAATAGACACTATATTCAAAGCCACAGGTATGGTAAATGAAATAGTAGCTCCCAGCATCGATGCTAAAATCAAGCCGTTAAAGCTTCCAATCAATGAGCTATTGGCTATTTCCATACTAGTTGAATAGCCGCCTAAGTCCACAGCTAAAATACTGCTTATAAAAACGGAAGGGTCTGTATTCATAAGATTTGCCAGTGGCGTCAATATGGGTACCACAAGCTTTGCAATTATTGGAGACAAGCTATATATACCAATAATGGTAAGGGCAAGCCCTCCCATAGCTTTAAAGCCTTCGTCAAATTTAAGACCTAAACCAAGTTTATTACCCAATATTTTATCTATTCCTGCAATTATTGAAAATACAATCATTATGTTAATCATTCAGCACCTCATTAAACTCTAACATCTTCACTATTATACTACAGAAAAAGTTCCTATACCAGTATTTAGAAGCTTTAAAACAAAAGAACCGTCCTAATGCTTCAGGTCGGTTCTACAGTTTATACTAATATCTTCTTTAAAAAGTCTTGAGTTCTTGGATTCTTTGGATTGTTGAATAATTCTTTAGGTGTTCCCTGCTCTAGAATTCTTCCTTCATCCATGAATATTACCCTATCTCCAACTTCTTTGGCAAATCCCATTTCGTGAGTTACAACTATCATAGTCATTCCATCTTTAGCCAGGGATTTCATTACATCAAGTACTTCTCCTACCATTTCAGGGTCTAATGCCGATGTTGGCTCATCGAAAAGCATCACTTCAGGATTCATGGCTAATGCTCTTACTATGGCAATTCTTTGCTTTTGGCCACCTGAAAGCTTATTTGGATAGGTATTTGCCTTGTCCTCTAGTCCTATTCTCTTAAGAAGTTTCATGGCTAGATCTTCAGCCTCTTCCTTCTTCATATTCTTAACTTTAATAGGTGCTATTGTAATATTATCAAGTACTGTTAGATGGGGAAATAGGTTGAATTGCTGAAAAACCATTCCCATCTTTTCTCTTTGCTTATTGATATCGTTGCTCTTATCAGTAATAGATTTACCATCGAAGATAATTTCTCCGCTAGATGGTTCTTCTAACAAGTTTAAGCATCTTAAAAAAGTACTCTTTCCTGAACCGCTAGGCCCAATAACGACAACAACCTCACCCTTATTAATATGCTCATCAATATCCTTTAAAACATGTAACTTCCCAAATTTCTTATTAAGCTTCACTACCTTGATCACTAGCAGCTAACCTCCTTTCAAGTATTCCTAAGATCTTTGAAAGAGTAAATGTAATGATAAAATATATAACCCCTGCTATTACTAAAGGCATAAATGGCTTGTAGGTAATACCTCTTAAGGTATCAGCATTATACATTAAGTCAGGTATAGCAATAGTTGAGATTATGGCTGATTCCTTTATCAATACTATAAATTCATTACCCATAGCTGGTAATATATTCTTAAAAGCTTGAGGAATGATTATATATCTCATGCTCATACCATGTCCCATTCCTAAGGATCGTGCAGCTTCCATCTGCCCTTTATCAATAGACTGAATTCCAGCCCTTATAATCTCCGCCACATAAGCAGCACTATTTAATAATACAGCCAATGTTCCTAGAAAAATTCTTGATTCCGGTAGAGGAATGAACATCGGCAATCCATAGTACACTATGTA
>CAZTEN010000222.1:0-655 GCA_964612495.1 uncultured Tissierella sp.
CTAATAGAAGAGTTACTATTGAATATATAATGCTTGCTGGTATTAATGATAGTGGAAACTGGGTGATGGCTGAAATCAAAAAAAATATTATTAATGCAAATAGTGATGATTTTAGTTGCCCTGTCGGAGTAGGAACCTCAATTCAAATAGTTAACGTAAAAGATGGAGACAGGACGACAATTGCTTGTCTCGGTGATGTTGATAGTGATTACAAAATTGCATCGATTTCGGCACGAGGGGTTGGAACAACAGTAACTTATTTGTTTCAAAAAAATAAAGATTTGAAATTAAATTCTTGTGCTGTAAGCTGCTCAACCTTACCATCGGCCCAGTTATCAACTGTTAATTTTAATTTTAACTTAGAATCTGCAGTTTTTGGTTCACCTGATGGGATAGGAATAACAAAGACGTTTTCCATAGACATTACCTTGAGAAACGAATAACTTGCAAAATTCTTTACTTTTATCCTCTCTTTCGCTATATTTAAAATAGATGAAATTAAGTTTTTTTATATAAAATGAGAAAAGTATTGCTATTGTTAAGTGTGTTTTTTTTATGGTTTTTATCTTTTAATTTAGTCTCGGCTGATTGGAATAGTGAATGTGCGGCAATAGCTGCAGGTGGCTGTACGTCTGGTACTCATTCAGGTGAATGT
>CAZTEN010000222.1:755-2749 GCA_964612495.1 uncultured Tissierella sp.
CCTGTAGTAATAAAAGTACTCTCGCGGGATGTCCTTATTATTGTTGTACTTGTGTAAAAACTGATGAAACTATCTGGAATGAGGCATGTGCGGCAATAGCTGCAGGTGGCTGTACGTCTGGTACTCATTCAGGTGAATGTCCTGCTGGATACAAAGATGGAACCTGTAGTAATAAAAGTACTCTCGCGGGATGTCCTTATTATTGTTGTACTTGTGTGTTGGATATTGGAGCTACGACTGCCAATATTGGAGCAACAACGGCACCAACAGCTTGTCCTTCATGTACTCCTGTCTCCTTCTTGAGCCCAAGGTGTTATGCCACCATCAATGATCCTCCTGAATTAGGGGAATTTAAAATTTTTAATAATGAGGACATAGAAGTTGAGGTAGACATGGTAGACATTGGTGGAAGTAAAAACCACATATGCCAATCTGAATTTAATGGTTCAAGACAGTTAATCTTTTGGGCAGAAGTTTCTGATCCTGATGGTAACAGTGTAACGGGAGTTTTAACATTGAATGGAAAAGTTATTCCCGTGTTAAACGGTGTATCAACGGGTATATCAAACCCTCTTACTTTTGGATGGACAGGAGGAGAATTTATTCCAACTGATTATAATAACAGTAATACTTCTGAGCTAATTCTTACGTTGTCTGACTCAAACTATTCGAAGCCTTTTTCTCCAAGATCTTTTAAAATTTGGGATTGCCAAATGCCTATAAGTGGAAGTTTTTATGATGCGACTGAAGCCGCTGATAACGACTTATTTGATTTTTGCCCTACAGATGGTTTTACTAAAATAGTCGAAGACCGTAATGTCTTAAATTTCACCTCATTAAGGTTTAAAGAGCCAGACGCTAACGACGATGAGAGTATTGCTATGACGGTTAATCCTTCTGGTGTCGATTATGGTAGTGCTTCTAATTATTTAATTTGGGGAAAAGAGTATGAGGTCAACTTTAACCCTGATATTTCATTAACCCGGTGGGAAATGCGTTACAATGGAATTTGTAGCAACACCACCTTAAAGACTTCTAATATCGACCCTTACCCTTCTGACACTTCTATTATTGCTGACTTTACCGGAATCTTGATTCAAGACCCCTGGTGGCAAACATCTGAGGGTGGAGTAGTAAGTAATAATAGTGTCTCTGGTAAGGTCCCCGTTACTTGTACTGAGGAAAACACATGTGATGATAACATGAGTATTAACGCTTTCGTGATAGCGCCAACAATTGAAAAGAAAAGTGATCAGGATAAATATTTAATGCAAAATAGTGCCAAAATTGCCAATCCGACTACAAACAACTATGAATACTTCTTTAAACAATACTATGCTAAAAAAGGTATTGGAGAAACAATTGGTACCGAAGGTGAAAAGGTAATTATTAATGACAGTGTCACTCAGTTATTTAGCAATCCCAGTGATACCTATATCTACTTTGTCAATGGTGATTTAGAGATTAATGATAATATTGTCAGAAATTCTTCTTTCTTAATGTTTATTGTTAAAGGTAACGTCACTGTTAATGCTAATGTTAACAGGGTTGATGGATTAATAGTTGCTAGCAACATTTATGCTAGTTCAACCCAAAATACTGCAACTAATAACCAGTTAGTATTTAATGGAAGTCTTTTTGCCTATGATAATATCAGCTTTACTCGTGGATATGCTGATCGAATATGGCAAAATGAAAAGGCCTCTGTATTAATTAAATATGATCCTCAATTAATTTTTAAGATTCCAGGTAGCTTAGCTAAAGTATTAACTAGCTGGCAATGGGGCAACTAACTAATTATGTTTATTAAAAGGATAGAAAAAAAAAGAAAAGATAGCCGAAAGACTAATAATCAAGGTCAGATATCAATTGTGGTATTGTTAGCATCAGCTGTCATCCTTTCTTTAGGACTGTCAGCTTCTAAAAGGACCACTATTGAAACAAAAATTGAAACAGATGAGCAAACACTGAGAGAAGTTTTTAACACTGCTGAA
>CAZTEN010000222.1:2759-3444 GCA_964612495.1 uncultured Tissierella sp.
CAACATATTAATGAACAAGGTGAATATTTTGATTCAAAAGATAACAAGGCCAAGATTACTACTCAAGAAATTGGTGGCAAGAACGATGAACATAACACTAGCAACACCTTTAGCCTCGTTTCTGAAGGTAAAGTTTTAGCTAACACCAATTATTTCTTTTGGCTGGTTAATCATGATGAGAATACCGATATTGGATCTACCCACTATCCTTCAAATGTCAGTGTCAACCTTATCGTTGATAATGATTTTAACGGTATATTAAAAGTAGACTATTTCTACATTGAAGGAGGAGAATACAAAGTCTCGAGACAAGCTTATGACTTTGGTAGCGGTTTAGTTGATGGAGATAATATCAAAGGTGTGATCAATCAGAATGAAAGACCTCTCAGTTTTGCTTTAACTGGTGATCCGTTGCTAATAGTTGTAACTCCCATTTTAAAAGCAACCTCTTTGTCTTTAAGTGGAAGCTTTGAATTTCCACTACAAGGTGAAGAAATCATCTCTCGTAGTGAAAGTGGTGGTGGAGTAAAAACACAAATTAAAACAAGACATATTTTTCAGCTACCATCTTTTTTCCTAGAAGCGATGACGGCCAGAAACAAGATTGAGTAATGGCTTGAGTCTAATAGTTAAAATCTATATACTTAATTCACATGACTAGTATTTTAGGTGTCGACATTGGTCA
>CAZTEN010000223.1:0-3426 GCA_964612495.1 uncultured Tissierella sp.
AAAAGCCTGTGAATCCGAAATCAAACTATGCGGTACCGGGGCTTTATTTCTATGATAATCGTGTTGTAGAAATTGCGAAAAACATTAAGCCATCTGCACGCGGAGAGATAGAGATTACATCCGTCAATAATGCATATTTGGAAAACAAAGATTTAAATGTAATTCTTTTAGGCAGGGTAATGGCGTGGCTTGATACGGGTACACCGGATGGAATGCTTAAGGCTGCAGAATACGTAGAAGCAGTACAATCAAGACAAGGTTTTTATATTGCATGCCTTGAAGAGATTGCTTGGAGAAGAGGGTTCATTAATGATGAGCAGCTTAAAGCAGTGGGCGAAAGTTTAAAGATGACAGACTACGAACAATATATATTGTCATTATTGGATGAAGTATGATTCATGGAAGTGAGGTAAAATTACTTGAAAACTATATTGGTAACGGGTGGAGCCGGGTTTATCGGCAGCAATTTTGTAAAATATATGCTTGAAAATTATTTAGATTATAAAATTATTAATATAGATGCCCTTACATATGCGGGAAATTTAGAAAATTTTAAAGATATTGAAAATAATCCTAACTATAAGTTTATCAAAGTTGATATCAGAGACAGAAAAGGGATTGATGAGGTTTTTAAGTCGTATAGTATTGATATGGTAATTAATTTTGCGGCGGAATCTCATGTTGACAGGAGTATTGAAGAACCGGAGGTATTTTTAACAACAAATATCATCGGAACACAAGTTTTATTGGATGCAGCCAAGAAATCTTGGAAAGTTAATCCGAATGATAAATATTGCAAGAAGTATAAAACAGGGGTTAAGTTTATTCAGGTTTCAACTGATGAAGTTTACGGTGCATTAGGAAAGACAGGTATGTTCGTTGAGACTATGCCCCTTATGCCTAACAGCCCGTATTCAGCTTCAAAGGCAAGTGCGGATATGGTTGTAAGAGCTTATAATAAAACTTATGGTTTGCCGACAAATATTACCCGTTGCAGTAATAACTATGGTCCGTATCAGTTTCCGGAGAAGTTGATACCGCTTATGATTAATAATTGCCTTAAAGAGAAGGAGCTTCCGGTTTACGGGGATGGTATGCAAGTAAGGGATTGGTTGCATGTTGCCGACCACTGCTCGGCAATTGATACTGTTCTACATAAAGGGGCAGATGGAGAAGTATATAATATTGGCGGGAATAATGAAAAAGCTAATATTGAGATTGTGAAGTTAATTATTAAGGCTTTAGGTAAATCAGAAGATTTGATTAAGTATGTTAAAGATAGACCGGGTCATGACAGGAGATATGCTATTGATAATACAAAGATAACTACTGAGCTTGGATGGAAACCGGTATATACATTTGAGCAAGGAATGAAAGAAACTATTAAGTGGTATTTGGGGAATACCGGGTGGATTGAGAATGTTGTGTCCGGGGAGTATAGGGATTATTATGAGGGGATGTATGATAAGGCTTAGAAATGGCAGGTAAGACTATATTTTAGAGACTATTAGAGAGAAGAGGCTGTTGTTGCATAACGATTAAAAATCGTAGTGTACAGCCTTTTTATTTTTAAGGAAACATCCGTGCCAGGCAGTGCACCATGACAGGCTTCAAACCACCATTGGTGCTGTAACCAAGACAGGTGACTGTGCCAACCATAGACAGGTGACTGTGCCAGCACCAGTAACTTAGAATGTAAGCGTCAAATATAACGGTACATTCTCAAAGACAAATTAAAATGAGATAATACTCCAATAGAATCTAATAGAGATAGCTAGGTTCATTAAAATCTAATAGAGTAGAATGGAGGAAAGCTCATGAACATGAAGAAAATTAGCCATGAGATGAATTTACAGAAATGGACACAGATAGTTGAAGAATGTAGGAACAGCGGACAAACAGCAATAAAGTGGTGTTCTGAAAATGATATTAATATCAAAACATACTACTATTGGCAGCGAAGGGTATAGCATTTTTGGTGCTGCAAGCTTATCCTTTGGAAATGAAGATAAAAAAATTATAATAACAGATGATTATGAAATAGTAATTGAAAGAAATTAGTAAAGTGTAAGCGTTTATTTAGGATAAAAACTTTATTTATTGCAAGAACTTTTTACAAAAAGTTGCAAATCAAAAATCCATAGTATTGCAACTACATTTTCCATAATGTTGCTGTTTATGCTAAACTAAAAACAGGCAGTACTTGCTGATTGTTTAATAAAAGATAAAATATAATCGATTGGAGAAAAACATGAAATGTGATAAATGCAAGAAAAATGAAGCTAATATAATATTGAATAATACTGTTAAATTGTGTATTGATTGTTATAATAAGATTGCATCGGGCTGGATTGGAATAGGAGATATCGAAGCGATCATTCCGCCTTAATTAAGCATACCTTCCGCACTGATAATATATATTGACAACTGAATATAATAAAGAATATCTTCTTTTGGTTTTTAGGTTGGCTGCATTTACTTTATCAATTCAAGCATTTGACATTACTTACCCATTACCTTTTTTTGGTTGATTTATGTCGAAATTTCCAGTATAATGGAAATGGTGGATTTTGTTTACAATTTATACTTCAAGTGATTTTATAGTGATATATGTTGTTGATAAAGGCGTTAACCGAATATTATGAGGGAGGTTTCAAATGACAATTAAATATCCAGAAGATTTTGATTTAGTAGACAAATATTTAAGTGGCAATAAAGAGGCAGGAAATAGGTTATATAGCGACGTATATAGTATTCTTAGATATTATATTTATAACAAAGTAAATGGATCAATTTTAAGTGTAGATGACAAGGAAGATTTGATACTTGATGTTTTAAAAACAAGTATAGAAAAATTAAATACATATGATGGCACATGTAAGTTTTCCACATTTGTAATTTCGATTGCAAAGCTCAAAATTAAAGAAGCCTATCGTGAAAAATCGAAACTATTAAATAAAGAAGAATTAGTCGATAATATTGAAGAATATTTCATTGGTACAGAGGATTATTATAATAAAAATCCGTTAGAAGTTATTTTAGATAATGAAAAAGCTGAAGCTTTGAAAAATTCATTGCAAAGTTTAGGTAAAGAATATCAGGTTATTATAAAATTAAAAATGTCCAGGAAGAAAACAAAAGAAATTGCAGAAATGTTTGAAAAAAGCGAGGATGCAATTGATTCAATGTATCGTAGAGCTATTCAGTCTTGGAAAAATATTTTTAATAAAATTTATAATAATAGCGACGGAAAATAGTTAGTTTGGTCATTAATTAATAGGAGGGAAAAAACATGCTAAGTATTGATAAAGCTTTAGGCATATATAGTGATAAATTAGCAGATGGTGAAAAGGTAGACATTATTGAAATGTGTGAACTTGTTGACAATGATGAACGAGAAGAGTTTATTGAATTAGCTGGATTTGT
>CAZTEN010000224.1:0-3418 GCA_964612495.1 uncultured Tissierella sp.
TTATTTATACCCTAATAATAAATGAATAATATGCAAATGTAAAAATACATATTCCAATATGCGAATATAAAAATATATCCAAAAACTACGAAAACCTCTTGAAATCAAGAGGCTTATTAGGTCATGATATGTATGGTGGAGGCGGTGGGTGTCGAACCCACGTCCGAAAACCCTTCCACAAGAGCTTCTCCGAGTGCAGTCAGTATTTTGACATTCCCTCTACTCATCTCCTACTGACAGGATATGAGTTTCAGTAGCTTCATAGCTTCCGTTCCGAGCTCAAAGCTTTGCAAGGCGCGGTTCCCCACTAAATTGACGCCAAATCCTAAGTCGTGGGACTCTTAGGTTTGACGAAAGCAGCTTAGGCTGCTAAAGCGTATCTATTATCGTTTGCGTTTATTGTTTTTGCCACTTTTAGCGTTGCTTGGCGACAACGACTCGCTACTCCTGATTCCGCATCCCCGTCGAAACCAAATTCGCCCCCAAATGCTTTTATCAGCTACAATATAAGTATAACAAAAACATGCGTTTCTGTCAATGTGCTACTATATAGTAGAATTGTTCTCCTAATGGTCTTTTGGTTTACAATAGTTATAGATATTGAAAATTGTATCTATGGTAAAGATTGCCATAGCTATCATGCCTGCGATCTTAAAAGTGTCTATAAAAAATCCTGAGGCTAGTATTCTATCTCCTAAAATAAAATTATAAACGCCCATATATAACGTATACCCTGGTACCAGTGGATAAAATCCAGGTATGAAAAACATTGTTGATGGTGTCTTACATACTCTAGAAAATATATGTGATAATAATGATATTACTATTCCTGCAAAGAAGGTTGAAATAAAAGGTCCAAATGAATTGACTAATAAGAGGTAAACTCCCCACCCTATTGCACCTATACTACCTGTTATAAAGATTAATCTCTTTGGTGATTCCAAAAATATTGATGAGGATACAATTGCTGCAAATGCACTTATAACTTGTGCAATCATCTGATTACACCCCCTATTAATAGCCCTATGGCTACCCCTACTGCTATGGATAGAGCAATGACTATCGATTCTAAGATTCTAGCCCCACCTGTTAGATAGTCTCCACGTAAAGTATCCCTAAATGCATTGGTTATAGCAGTTCCTGGCACTAAGGGCATTATGGTACCAGTTATAGTAACATTCACATTAAAATCTGAAAATACAAACCTATCAAATATTAAAATTATTAATACTGCTATCAATGAATATAGGACATTATGAATAAAAAAACCTAAGTTAATTCTTGTTTCAAGCTTAGAAGTGGTTACCAAAACACCACCATTAATCCATGCTACTAGGGCTTCAAAAATTCCACCACCAAAAAGCAAGGTAAAGAAAAGAGCAAAAAAGGATGTGCCCAAACCCTTAATAAATGGTTTGTACTGAACTTCTTCTGTTTTTTTCAATTCATTAAAAGCTTCGTCTAAAGTGAGATATCCATGTGTGAGTTTCCTAGTAATACTATTTACCTTATCAATATTATTCAAGTTGGTATCCCTATTTCTTATTCTTTTAACCTCAGTAATAGGAGTTATAGCTGGATCATCTAAGGTAACAAATAATCCAGTGGTTAAGACCATTGCCTCAGATGTTTCTAAACAGGAAATATTCAATATCCTATTCATTACATCTTCAACTCTATAGGTTTCTGCATTGCTTTTTAGCATAATTTCACCTGCTAAGATTGCAGTGTCTACAAGTTTTTTATAATCCATAATCATCACCTATATTTTTCTGACGAATGCTGCTGAATACGTCTTTCAGCATCCTTCTTTGCAATAGTTTCTCTCTTATCATACAGCTTCTTACCCTTTGCAGTTGCTAGCTCGATTTTTACCCTTCCATCCTTAAGATATATAGAAAGGGGAACAAGGGTATATCCTTCAAGCTGCAGACCTTGAAACAGCTTCCTAATCTCCTTTTTATGAAGCAAGAGTTTCCTCTTTCTAAGGGGATCCACATTAAAAATATTCCCCTGCTCATAAGGGCTAATATGCATACCATTAATATATATCTCTCCGTTTTCAACGGTTGCATAGCTTTCCTTTAAATTAACCTTCCCTTGACGTATTGATTTTACCTCGGTCCCGGTCAGAACTATGCCTGCTTCGATGGTATCCTCTATAAAAAACTCATGTCTTGCCTTCTTATTCGTCGCAATAACCTTAGTTCCTAGCTTCTTCATTCAGATCAATCCTTTAATTTGATATCGTTAATTAGTGTATCAAATTTACATATATTAGTCAATCAAATCAAGCGGAAATCAATAGTTCGTTTACCTATGTCTGCACCAATAACTTCAATTCTTACTTCATCCCCAAGACGATAGATTCTATTAGTTCTCTCACCGATTATATAGTGATTCTCCTCATCAAATCTGTAGAAATCATCATCCATATTGTTAAAATGGACTAAACCTTCAATGGTATTTTTCAACTGTACAAATAGACCAAAGCTAGTTACAGATGAAACTATTCCTGTATATTCCTCCCCAATTCTTTCTGACATATATTGAGCTTTCTTTAAATCATCAACTTCTCTTTCTGCATCATCAGCTCTTCTTTCAGTCATGGATGTATGGTCTGCTATTTCAGGCAATATCTTTTCCCATCTGTTAATCTTATCTGATGATAACTTTCCTTTTAAATAATCCTTGATTATTCTATGAATTACCAAGTCAGGATATCTTCTAATAGGAGAAGTAAAATGGGAGTAATACTGTGCTGCCAGACCAAAATGAATTCCCGATTCAGGGCTATATACTGCTTTCTTCAAGGATCTCAATAGAAGAGTTGAGATTACAGATTCCTCTTTCTTTCCCTTAATTTCCTTAGTCAAAAGCTGTAATTCCTTAGGATGAATCTCCTTTCCCTTCAGTGAATAACCAAAGTTATGGATGAATTTTGCAAAATCCTCTAATTTCTCAGGATTTGGTTCTTCATGTACTCTATATAGAAATGGTATATCTGCCCAATGGAATTCCTCTGCTACGGTTTCATTAGTAATCAGCATAAACTCCTCTATCATTCTATTAGCTACTCTTCTTTCTGCAACCCTTACATCTATCGGTTTCCCATTTTCATCTAGTTCGATATAGGTCTCCGGAAACTCAAAGTCAATACTTCCTCTTCTATCCCTTTTTTCATTTAAAATCAGCATTAATTCATGCATCTTTTTTAATTCATCCAAGATATCCTTAAGCTTTTCCTTAGCCTTGGAGTCGTCATTTTCAAGATAATCTGAAACGTCATCGTATATTAGCCTTTGTTTGCTTTTTATAACGCTTTCTACGATTCTATGATCTACCACAGTTCCCTTTTTATCTATTTCCATAAAAACAGTAAGAGTCAGTCTATCTACATTAGGATTTAAGGAACAGA
>CAZTEN010000225.1:0-350 GCA_964612495.1 uncultured Tissierella sp.
AACCCCCGTATTGGACTTTCACCAACTAGTTTACGCCCATGCTGGGCGCACAAATAATAAAACGAGGAGGGACATCCCACCTCGTTTTATTCTGTCTTAAAAATTTATTTTCTTATTGATTCATACTCATATTTCCAAAATAATTTCTGGCCCTTGCCTAATTGAGCATCATAATCCTCAAGGATTACTTTAGAATGTTTAAATAATAAGAATATACCTATCAAGTTAGGTATAACCATGATTCCGTTGAACATATCTGCTAGTTCCCAAACAAAGGCAACCTTTTGATATGAACCTAATACTATAAATACAAGTACTATTGCTTGATAAACTCTTATTGAACTCTTATT
>CAZTEN010000225.1:360-3387 GCA_964612495.1 uncultured Tissierella sp.
GAATCTTATATTATTTTCACCGAAATAATACCAACCTACTACTGTTGTAAAAGCAAAGAATGTTAAACAAGTAGCTAAAAATTTCTCTCCAAGAGGTCCATATGCAACGGTAAATGCCCTTTGAGTCACTGCCACTCCTTCAAGCCCTAATTCATGTGCGCCTGTTGCCAATATTGCTATAGCTGTTGCTGTACAAACAAGTATTGTATCGATAAATACAGCTATCATAGCAGCTAGACCTTGCTCTGCAGGATGAGCTACGTCTGCTACAGCATGTGAGTTTGGTGTGGAACCCATACCTGCTTCGTTTGAGAATAATCCTCTTGCTATACCATATCTTACTGCTTTAGCAACTCCAACCCCTGCTGCTCCACCCAAAACTGCGGTTGGGTTAAATGCAGCTACGAATATATCATATAATACTGTCCCTATTTGATTTGAAAACTTAACTAAGATAATTAGTGAGCCTAGAATATAAACCGCTGCCATTACAGGAACTACTGTCTCTGCAAATGATGCTATTCTCTTTATACCACCGATAAATATCAAACCTGCCAATATTGCAAGAACTACCCCTATTCCTATTTGAGGAATGTTAAACGCTCTACTAACTGCATCTGCAATTGAGTTAGATTGAACCATATTGCCTATAAAACCTAAAGCTATAATAAGTGCAATTGCAAACAATGATGCTAGACCCTTTGAGCCTAATCCATTCTTAATATAATAAGCTGGTCCTCCGACTAACTGACCATCAGTATCTCTTTCACGATACTTTTGTGCTAAGGTTGCTTCTACAAATATTGTAGACATACCAAAAAATGCTGAAACCCACATCCAAAATATTGCTCCAGGTCCACCAAGTGTAATTGCAGTTGCAGCTCCTGCTACGTTTCCTGTGCCAATTTGAGCTGCAATTGCTGTTGCAACAGCCTGGAATGATGACATTGAACCTTCTGAACTCTTTTCTTTCTTGAAAATTCCTCCGAATACCTTCTTCGCTGCCGGCCCAAAACGAGTTAACTGTGGAAAACCAAGTCGAATTGAAAAATAAAGTCCAATACCAACAAGTCCTATAATTAATACAGAACTCCACAAAATTGAGTTGACACCACTGATAATACTTTCAATTGCTGCCATTCATACTCCCCCTTTGTTTTATTTTGTACTTGAGATATTACTTGACATTGCTTTACTATTGAGTCCATATATTTTTCAATCTTTTTGAATCTCTAAATTGTTCTTAATAAAGATTATATCCCTATATTTCAATATATATTCAGGTAGCCCAAAACCCGTAATCTGTGATTTTTGTATTATTTTAACAATAGTTTAATGTTTTCTTCCATCCATCATATCCAATTTCAGTATTATGAAATATCTTAGTTGCGTTATCTTTATACTCTCTTGGGTCCTCCATTGTCTGACTAAAATGGGTCAACAACAGGTCTCTAACCTTCCCTTTCCGGGCTAGATTTGCAGCTTCACCAAAGGTCATATGCTTATTCTCCTTGGCTTTTTCAATATCCTCATCGTCCCCATATGTACCTTCACATATAAGCAAATCGCTGTCCTTTATAAAAGGAACTATATTATCTATGGATCGACTGTCAGTTATATAGCTAAGCTTAATTCCTTTTCTATTCTTCCCTAAAACCATCTCGGGTTTATATATCCTGCCATTAAGCTTCAAGGATTCTCCATGTTGTAAAGCCTTCCATATCTCTCTGGGCACCCCATTTCCCATTGCCTTTTCTACAATAAATTTTGGCTGTCTCTTTAAGTAAAAGCTATATCCTAAACAAGGAGCCGAATGGTCTAGTTCAATAGTAGATAAGGTCATTTCAGTACTATTACTTTCCTCTACTATCCTTAGACCTTCTTCAATAATGGATATTCCTAAATCTTCATTTGGACTTTCTACTACATAAATATCAAATGGAGCATAAGTAATAGGAAGGATTATCTCTTCCATTAATTTTTTTATATGCATAGGACCTATTATTGTCAGGGGTTCTGTTTTATTGCTATTCCCAATGGTTGCTAATAATCCAGGTAGTCCGTATATATGGTCTCCATGTAAATGGGTTATACAGATTATATCCAATGTTCTAAAACCCGTGTTGAATTTTCTCATAGCTACTTGTGTTCCCTCACCACAATCCATAAGGATTTTTCTGCCTTTATAATCAATTATGAGCGATGAAAGAAATCTTTCTGGAGTAGGCATGGTCCCACCACTTCCAAGTAAGGTTAAATTCAACATAATATCATCCCCTTTTATTTAATTATCTTTAAAGTATACCCAGTTTAACTTATTAAATAATAAGGCATCCATATTGGATACCTTATTATTTATCTCATATTTAGTATAAGCTTCCTATTTTTTCTTGAACCATTTCTACTATAAGATTGGATTTAATAATGTCCTCACATTTATTGATTTCCAGGTTCATTACCCTATCTTCATCAATGGTAGAAATCTTTTCTCTTACAATATCATAAGCCACTTTACTTCCTAATCCAAGACCCTTATCCCCTCTTAAATCAATGGCCTGGCAAGCTCCTAGGATTTCCATGGCAAGAACTTTTCTAATATTACCCATAATCTCTCTGGCTTTTCTTGCAGCTATTGTTCCCATGGAAACATGGTCTTCTTGACTTGCTGAGGACGGGATTGAATCCACGCTTGCAGGATGGGCAAGTATCTTGTTCTCTGATACAAGAGCAGCTGCAGCATACTGAACTATCATAAACCCGGAATTAACTCCTCCATGTCTTGTTAGAAATGCAGGCAATCCGTTACTTAATGCAGGATTTACTAGCCTTTCAAGTCGCCTCTCCGAAAGATTCCCAAGCTCAGAAAGACCTATCCCAAGAAAATCAAAAGGTAGAGCTAGGGGCTGGCCATGAAAGTTACCTCCTGATATTACCTGTTCTTCATCCACGAAGATAAGAGGATTATCAGTAGCCGCATTCATTTCAATTTCCACTTTTTCCTTAACGAATTTAAAGCAATCCTTTGAT